>NZ_JASDCW010000040.1:0-22336 GCF_030407685.1 Planococcus sp. APC 3906
CCGTTCTTCCGCTGGAGTCGCCGCATTGCGCTCCGAATCCTTGAGAGATTGCTTACGAAAAGTGGATTCGTTCGCTACTCTCTTTAATGAGAGCTATATGCTAACAAGCGGTCTGGCCACGAAGACTAATGTGGGACAGCGAAGGCTGAAGACCCCGCAGGAAACGACGTTTGAAGAACCTCGTTTGCGACGAAGCTAGCAAAGCAATGCAACGCACTTTAATGTCTCGAAGCTAGCGTAGCGATACAGAGACAGGAGCAACTCGTTTTCTAGTGACGAGGAGGCTGAAGCTGAGCCCAAGGAAAGCGAAGTGGCTAGACCAGTTGGGGTATACACAGTTATTCTTTTTGATTAGATTTTGTCTATATTCTGAGCCGTTTGCCAAGGCGAACGGCTTTCCATTTAATCTTTTGAACTTGGATGGTGGAGAGGCGCTTTTCTGCTAGTGCCGGTTAAAGTCTAAACAGGTCATGTTAACGCGAGAACCTTCTCCCCAAACCCACAGATGGATGCATTTCGCCTAGGCAAAATGCGCAAGTGCTTGAGAAGGAGCCGTTCGCTGTGGCGAACGGCTTTTCCATTTACGCTCTTGAACTTGCCTCTCAAATAGACTCTCATATGCTAACGTCAGTTAAAGTCCAAACAGGTCATGTTGAATCTTTAGCACTTCATGTTAACGCCACAAAAGCACATATCAACGCATAAAACCTTCTTCAACAAAAAAAGATCCGAAGCGCGTGTGCGCCTCGGATCTTCTCATAACTTATTTCTTCTTCGCTTGCCCTTTGTTCGTGACGACTGTGTAGTTGCCCAGTTCGTTGATGCTTAGGGTGAACGTTGAGCCGTCAAGTTCGCCATGGATGATTTTCCATTTGCCATTCTCGTCTTCGCGTGCACCGAATTGGATTTTGATCTTGCTGTCCGTTTCAAATGCCAGTTCTACGCTTGACGTGAAGTTGACTGGAATTTCATTGCCTTCTGCGTCTGTGATGGCCATGTTGATTTGCTGCGCCAATGCTGGGCGGCTGTCTACTGTTGCCGCGTCTTCAACTGCCAGTTCCAAGTTGAAGCCTTCGCCAGCTGCTGCTGCGATTTGCTGAAGGTTTTCTGCTGACAAAGTCAAATCTGCTGTCGGCAAGTCGATCGATAGGTCTTTGCCGCTTCCAAGCAATGCTTCGACTGTGCCTTCTGTGAATTCAATCGTCAATTCGCCTTCTTCGTTGAATTCTCCAGCTGTGACGACAGCTGTTTCACCTGTTGTGTCAGGCTCTGCTTCCTGTTCGCCAGGGACTGCTGGCTGTTTGAATGTGATTTGCGCCAATAATGGATCGTGGTCAGATGCGCGTCCTTGTTCTTCCATGAACAATGCGTTGATGTGGACCATGTCCAATTCTGTGTTGGCTGCCAAATTATTCGTTACCAGCAAGTGGTCAAGCACTTGTGAATTGCCTTGGTAATAATAAGAGAAACGGTCTTCCAATGGCACATCTTCGACTTTATTCGTCAAAATGTCACCTTTTAAGGCTTCAAGAGCCGGTGTGAATTCGAAATCGTTCATATCGCCTGCAACGATGACGTTCAGGTCAGGGTCTTGTGCAAGGCCGTCTGCAATAAATTCGTTGATCGCTGTCGCTAATTTGATACGCTCTTCAACTGAGCCAAGGAATGGAGGCTGGTTCTGGCCGAATAGGCCTTGGTCGCCGCCTTTCGAGTTCAAGTGGGCGCCGATGACAACCACTTCTTCACCTTGGAATTCGAATTGCGCTGCTACTGGCTTGCGTGTGTTCGGCATAGCGAATGGCAGGATGCGTCCTGGGTTCAATGACAATTCGCCGTCTACCCATGTTGTATCTTGAGTCGCTGTGCCTTTCGTGCCTTCAGAAAGTGTGACGCGTTCAGGGTTGTACAAATAGCCGACGCGGATGTTCCCGCCTGGCTGTCCGCCGTCCTGGTTGTATTCAGGTGCGATGTCGGTCCACGCATATGTTGGTCCGCCAGCCGCTTTGATATCTTCGATCAAACGCTCGTAGCTTGCTGTTGCGTCAGAGTTTCCAGATGCAATCGGGCCGTCGCTGTCCTGAACTTCGACCATCGTGATGATGTCCGGCGAGTTCAAGTCGTTGACGAATGATTTGCCGATGCGCGCTGCTTTTTCATCGCTTGTGTGGCTTGGATCTGCCGAGAAGTTCTCGACGTTATACGCTGCGACCGTCAATTTGTCGTCTGCGTTTTCGATCCATGTTTGTTCCGGCTGGGTTCCGCCGTCAATTTTTTCTGGCAGTTCGTTATCGTTTGTCCAGATCTGGTAGTTTCCGAAGCCGTAGCCAAGGACACCGACTGGAGCTTCAGCGAACGTGTCACCTGCTTTGGCAATAAAATCTTCGCCTGTCTTAACCGTGATGCGTTCCGGGTTGTAGTCATCTTCAGCAAGAAGGATGCCGCCCATTTTGTGGAACTCGTTATTAGTCGCGTTTTTTGATACAACGAACACTTCGCCGTAATCCTGCGGTCCGACGATTTGTGCGTTAGCAACGCCAACTCTCATCAACTCTAAGGATTCCCAGAAATCAACGCCGTCTTCTTTCGGATCAAATGTAGTCAATCCGTCATCGTCGATGTTTTGAGTAGGCGGGAATACGTCTTCGCCGATAAGCAATGGTGCAGGAAGTTCAGCCGTGCCGTCTTTCACGACTTCTGTTGAACGGATGCGTGTCAACGGAAGGTCATTTTCCTTCATGTCCGAATAGCCGCTGTAGAACCATTCTTCCACTGTTCCGGCAACTGTTACCACGTCGCCGACACTGAATGAACTGCTCGCGCTTGAGCGATTGACGATGATGGCTTCAGACGTTGTATTATCATTATCTGGATTTGTATCTTGGATGACAAAGTTTGCGCCGTTATAGAAATGCGTAATGACGCCTGTGATTTCATTTACCGCTACGTTTTCGTAGTTCGTGAAATGCTTTTTCGCTTGGATGTCACGGATTTTCAGGTCCGCTGTTTTCAAGACGGTGTATTCGAATGTGAAGACCTCCGACGTTTCAGTGCCGACTGCGATGGCTTTGATGGCCACGTCTTCTGTCAATGTGATTGGTGCTGTGTAAAGTGTGCTTGCAGCCGTTGGAGTTGAGCCGTCCAACGTGTAATAGATCGCTGCGTTTTCCCAGCCGGATTGGAGATTGATTTTTGTCCCTTCAGAAACGACGCCCGGGAAGACATCTGTGTATACTGCTGGCTTGTTGACCAGATCAAAGCTTTCGATGCCAAGCGTTTTCACTTGGTACGAATCATTGTATTTCGAAGCGATTCCTGAAACATGGACCAAATCGCCTTCTTTGTATTGCTGCATGAAGCGCTCGTACGTCAATCCGTTGCGGTTATCGTTGCGGATGACGACGCTCTCGCCGTTTTCATGTGTCGCCGTGAATTCGAATGTGCCATATTCGTTCACTGCTTTAAGGCCAGTGATCGTCACGTTTTTAAGTTCAACCAATTCGCCTTGCGTATCTTCATTGACGCCAGCTGGGGTGATTTCCTGCAGAGCTGGCACTTCGTTGTTTGAAGAAAGGACTTCTATTGTATTCGGCTGGAATTGCAGTTCGCCAGAATACTCGGATACTGTACCCACTAGGCGCACATTATCGCCAGGCGCTACTTTTGCACTTGATGTATAGACATAAATTCCGGCAGTTTCGTCCTGGATGTAGAACGCGTTGCCGCCCCAGAAGCCCGTTCCAGTTGTCACTGTGCCTTCAACTGAGATCAGCTCGCCTGGTGTTGTGCGTGCCTCAGCAAGCGTGTCGACTGCAGTTGGTTCAGGCGGTGCTTCGCCTTCGGATAGGATTGTGTAAGCAGATGCACTGCGGAGGCCTGGAACTGTGAAGTAAGCGCCGAGCGTTCCTGTAATCGTTACTTGTGCTTTGAAGTTTGAAGGGTTATCGACAAGATTCACTCCTGCACGTACAGAGCCTGAAGGCAATTGTACCGGCAGAATTTTCTTAGGATCTGTTTCATCCGGAGAATCCGCTAGACCGACGTTGGTAGCAGCTGTAAAAGGAGCTTCCTGATCGTAGCTCGTGCCGCTATTGGCCACTCCCACGATATATCCTTTCACGGTCGCCGTTCCTGTATTATTTGCAATGGCATCCGCTACCGTAATCGGGTCTGCGGCATTTGCTGTTGCCATGAAAGGCAGGACAGCGGATAAGGCCAGTAAAAGACTTAGAAAAATCTTACTGAACGAACTTTTGGTCAAATTGCTCCACTCCTTGGATTTTTTTTGAGTTACAGGATTTATTATACATTTCGTTTGTAAGCGCTTCATTAAGATTTTGTAATATTTCAAACTCATTACCCATTCAGCCTATATAAGTGTAAAAATATTGAATATATGACGAAAATATATTTATGTTTTATACCTATAATGCAAAAAGAGTTGTTCGTGCGCCAAGCACACGAACAACTCTTTTAAATTACCAGATGGATTCAGCCCATTCCGGATGGTCGATAAACGGATTGCGGTTGCCTTGAATCGCTTCAATTTTTTCGTTGCGCTGTTGTTCCCAAGCGCTGACAGGATCTTGCGCATGCCATTGGAGCAGTACTGAAAGTTTTCCGTGGTAAGGCGCTGTCCCGTTATTCAATTGGTCGTTCAGCTCAAGGTCCACAGTGTCGCCTGGTTCGTAGCGGACTGCCATGTAAAACAGCATGCGGGCGACGTCGCCTTTCACTTCGTTCGGTGGTTCCCACGAAGTCGACGTGCGCAAACAGCCATCACAGCCGCTCACCGTGCTGCCGCCGAAATCAAAATCAAGGTTGCCGCGCAGACCGTTCACTTGCACATCAGTCGGCCGTAAATGATGGATGTCGGTCCCCGCTCCCATTGCCGTTCCGAAATCACCATGCGATTTTGCCCAGGTGTGTTCCCGGTTCCAGTCTCCTACATCGCCGCCATTCAGAAGCTTCGAACGCGATTCGCCGGTATACAGCAAAAGGACGTTATTCGGATTGTTCGGATCTTCATCCGTTACTTTCAATGCATCCCATACGCCTGAATAGCTGAGCTGCTGGTGGCCATCGATGATTTCATGCAATTCCGCTTTCAACGCCGGTCCCTGCAAGCCCGCTGCTGTTTCGTAATAGCCAGTTGCAGGAGCTGCCGCGGTGACAGTCACTGAGAACGACTGGGTGACGCTTTGGTTGCCGTCGCTCGCAGTCACTCCGACAATATGCGAACCTTCCGGCAAATCGAGAGTCAGTACAGAACCGGATACGGTCCCTTTCGTTGCTGAAAATGAAAGGCTCTGCCCTTCAGGATCCGAGAAATACTCACGCAGATCGTATTGCAGGCTCGCTCCCGTTTGAACTTGTTCATTTACAAACGTGTTCGTCGTGATCGGTGCCTCGTTCGGTGCCGTGCTTGAGTCGTTCATGGTGTGCGCTCCGAGTTTACTGAAGGTGTCTGATGGATAAGCTGTCCATTGTGTGGATGGATTAAACGTATCATTGATGACGCGGTCGCCTGACGTTATGTCCGCATTGCGCACCAGCGTGACGTCGGCGATATTATTAACCCGGGCGCCGGTCCGGCCGATGGAATCGATTGCCGCGCCAGACTTCTCCAGCACTACTGCATCATCGCCGTTAAAATTAATGACGCTGTCATTCCGCAAATCGCCTTGGCCTTTGATCGCAGTTGACGCACTGCCATGATAGACAACAAACGTTTCACCGTTTGCGAGCGTGCCGGACAAATTCACTTCGCTTTGCGGGGACGTGCTGCCATTCGAATAAAGGGATAGTGAATACGAGCTTAAATTGACTGAAGCCCCAGTGCCGTTATAAAGTTCGACCGCCTTGTTCATGCTGCTTCCTTCAACGTATTCCGAAATCAAAAGATCGCTTGCCGCAGTAGCAGCTTGAACCGTTTCTTGTGAACCTGGCAGCCATAGACTTGCAGCTAACCCAGCCGAGAGTAAAACTTTTATTCCCTTATTCCAATTGGTTTTGGCCATCTTAATGTGTTCCTCCTCTTTTCTGGAAAATGGACTTCATGGGCAGGTATTTTGAGTTTCTTTCCTTTTGATTATTAATGTAAATTATTAACTATTAATATTAGTAATTTACATTTTTATCTATTTACTTCTTTTACTCTAGCGAATCCCCAGCTCTTCGTCAACGCTATTCAAAAAGACTTACACAAACTTAATAGAAGCATTTCAATGAGGGGAAATGCTTCTGTCGAAAAAGTTGTTTGTTGATGCTTTTCCAATTTTGTTCTGGAATTTGTAGAGCCGCTTTACCGCTAGTGCCGGTTAAATTTCAAACAGTTCATGTTAACATCTCACTAGGTCATGTTGATTCTCTCACACTTCATGTTAACTTCTGGCTAAGTCATGTTAACGAGAGAAACCTTCTATCCAAAACCACAGTTGGTTGCATTTCGCCAAGGCGAAATGCGCAAGTGCTTGTAAGGGAGCCGTTCGCCGCGGCGAATGGCTTTTCCATTTTTGCTTTTGAACTTGGATCTTAGAGAGACTCTACTCCACTAGTGCCGGTTAAACTCGAAACAGTTCATGTTAACATCTCGCTAGATCATGTTGACTCTCCCCACTTCATGTTAACTTCTGACTAAGTCATGTTAACTCTGATTTAGTTCATGTTAACGCAAGAACCTGCAAAACCTCCCCCCAATAAAAAAGCTCTTCGCCGAAGCGAAGAGCTTTACCCCATTAGAAATTTCATTGTTCACTCTTTAACTTCTCCAACGCAGCGGCAGCCAAGCTATATGCTTCTGCCCCATTGAGCGGGCGGGTTTCCTGCAAGCGTTCCAGCAGCGTTTCGTCTACCAGGCCCGCTCTAATCGCTTGCTGCCATATATCCGTTCCCGCAAGCTCTTCACCTGTCAGTTGCAGCACTAGCTCAGCAGCTTTGTCGCGCTGCAGTTCCGTTTCATCCTCGGACAATGGGACTGCCGGCTTGGCGTCGCTGCCAGCGAGGCCGGCAATGCGGGATGCGCCTTTATTGAGGATCAGCGTGAAATCCTTGATCGCCATCGGCTCATCAACCGGCATCTTATTTTCATATGCCCCTTTGATGAGGCCCAGGTTCAACAGCGCTTTCAGCTGTGGATAAAACCATTCGCCTTGATACGGATAAGCCAGTTCGAACGGATACAGATTCGTCCCTTGCTGTTTGAGGCGTTCCTGCAGCTCATGGATCAGCGCTTTGTCAGCAGCCATTTCCCTGAATCCTGTCTCTTCTTCAATCGACAATGCCGCAGCGGTCCCCGCCGCTTGCGCTGTTGTCATGCCTGCCGGCAAAACGCGTGCACTGCCGGCCGCCAGCGAACTATAGCCGGATGCTTTGCTCGCAACAAGCAAGCCGTCGACTTCGAGCGGCACCAACGATCGGAAAGGGATGGCGTATTGCACGGGGCTGCTGTAGACTGCACCGTAATCTTCTATAGAAGTCGCTTGTTCATCGACCGGATATCCGCCGAAGCCGATGCTGTCCCAATGGTCTTTGAATTCCCAGACATCACTGAGCGGCAGCTGGTATTCCGCTTTCACGTGGCGGGTTTCCCGGATATAAAGCGCTTCCGGGTAACTGGCCACTTCCGCGTTTTCAAAACCTGGGAAGTTTTCACGCAGGAATTCTACGATATAACCGGTTTCTTCTTTACCGATTTGGATCGCTTTGGCCCGCGACTCCGGGTCTAGCCCATCAATGCCGAAAACTTGCAGCGCGTTGATGACAATCGTGTTGTCGCTTTGGCGCATGATGTTGAGTCCGCGCAGCCGCGTCTCTATTTTAAAATGCGGCGTGTAATCGAAATGGAGTTCGCCGAAGCCCCATGCCGTATTGCCGTTCACGCCTCCTCCGCCAAAAACACCGTTTTTCGCGGCGAGCTGGATGCCGTGCCAATCGACCCCTTTCAAGTGGATCATCAGCGTCACAGCCATTCTGCGGTCTTCGACTCCGACGTCTTCACCGCCGATATAATACGGCGCTCCCGCTTCTGCAGCAAGGTCCGCGTCTTTGGTGCTGTCGATAAAGCGTTTCGCAGAGACGGCCACTGTCTCGCCTTCCGCATCCGTCACCTTCACACCAACCAGCTGGCTGCCTTCTTTTACGATGCCTTCGAGTTCAGCGCCGGCGATGAGCGTCAGATTTTCTTCCCCTTCCACCAGTTCATGGAAAGCTGTTTCTGCGGCTTCGATGTCAAAGCCGACCTGGCCGCCGACACGTTCATGCCATTCCTGGAAAATCCCTGTATTCAGCGGATTGCCGTCCATGTCCATGCTGAGGTCCAGAAAATTGAGCATGCCTTTCGTCATCAGCCCGCCGAGCCGCTCTTCTTCTGCCACCAATAAGGTTTTGCTGCCGTTCCGCGCCGCAGCCACCGCAGCAGCTACGCCTTCAGGCTCTCCGCCGAACACCACGACGTCATATGCTTGATCTTCGCCAAAGGCGAACCACCCTGCCGCAAATAGCATGGAGCCAGTCGCAATGATTAATAATACAATCAAATAATTACGCATGTTACCCTCCCGTTTCAATATACATAGTCACGTAATTTTACCAGACTCTCCTAATTCATTCAATCTATCCTACCCTTGACTTCTAGGCCATATTAACGAACAATAAGAGCAAGGAAATAAAATGGAAAAAGAATTAGGTGGTAGATTATGGAGAAGGACAAACGGTTTGGTTTTTTCAGAAGCCATTTCTTTATCATTACAGCATTTCTGCTGAGCAAGGTGATTCTGCTGCGGTTTCTGTTGTTTGAAGAGTTCAGCATTTGGCAGGCGGTCGTTCTGGAACTCAGTTACATCGTCGTCTTTGCGGCGATTATCGAGTTGATCGCGATTAAATGGAAGCCCGGGTTCTACTTGCTGCTGAGCCTCGTGCTGTCGACGCTGTTTTTGGCAGTCATTATGTATTACTCGTTTTTTGGGCGCATCGCCACATATTTCGCGCTGTTCCAGGCTGGACAGGTTGGCACGATCAGCGACAGTGTAACGGCATTATTGAATCCGGTGTATATCTTGTTTTTCGTGGACATCGCCGTTTTGCTGGTGCTCCTTGCCGCCAATAAATACCCGATCCACAGCAAGCCGGTCGACCGCAAATCCATCGTGCTGCCGCTGCTGGTTCTTGGTCTGGCCATTTCAGCCATTAACTTCGTCATCCACAAAGACGAAATGATCGCCAATAACGTCATTGCGGCGCAAGAAAAAGGCATCCTCACATACGAAGCGCTTGAAATCGTATTTGGCCCTGAAGCCTTGGCGCAGAGCAATCCGGGCATTGAAAACGCAGCTGAATTGAAAGAAGAAATCCGCGAGTTGAAAAAACTCGAATTTCTTCCTGTCGCAGAGCGTAAATTTTTCGGCGATGCCCGCGGGCGCAATTTGATCATCATCCAAGTGGAATCGATGCAAAGCTTCCCGATTGGCCTCGAAGTCGGCGGCCAGGAAGTCATGCCTCATTTGAACAATATGCTCGGCGGCAGCTTTTATTTCCCGGACACGGCGCAGCAGACCGGCCCCGGCAATACATCCGATGCCGAGTTTATCGTCAACACATCGCTTTATCCGCTCGCGTTCAATCCGACATCGCAAACCTATGGCAATAAAAAATTTCCGAGTTTGCCGCGCTTGTTGAATAACCTCGATTATTCGACGATGACGTTCCATGCCGATGATGTCGAATTCTGGAATCGCGATGAGCTGTATCCAGCACTTGGCTTTAGTGAATATTACCACGGCCAATTTTTCGGTGAAGAAGATGTCATCGGCATCGGCCCATCCGATGAAGTGATGTTCCAGAAAGCGCTGCCCGTGCTGCAGGAACAAACTGAACAAGGCAAAGCGTTTTATGCGCATCTTGTCGGCCTGACAAGCCATCATCCATTCAAGCTGCCGGCGGATAAAAAAGAATTGCAGCTGCCCGCTCATTTCGACAATTCCCTGACCGGCGATTACTTGATTTCGATGCATTATACCGACCGCGTCATCCATGATTTTATTGAACAATTAAAAGCTGAAGGCATCTACGACAATAGTGTCATCGCCATTTATGGCGATCATTTCGGCTTGCAGCAAAGTGCCATCAGCGAGAACGATGTCGACTTGGTCAGCGAATTGCTGGGGCATGAATACAAGACGCTCGACCGTTTGAATGTGCCGTTCGTCGTCCATGCGCCGGGCATTACCGACCAGGGCGAAACTTTTGAAGGCACCAGCGGCCAACTCGACATCATGCCGACGCTTGCGAATATGCTGGGTATTCCGCTTGATGACCAAATCATTTTCGGACAGGATCTGCTGAACCATGGCAGCAACCTGCTCGGTGCACGCTATTACATGCCGGCCGGTTCGTTCTGGAACGATGAGATTTTGTTCATGCCGGAAAAAGGCTTTGAAGACGGCAACGCCTATGACCTTGAAACCGAAGCGCCGCTGGAAGATTTCAGCCGCTTTAAAGAAGATTACGACCGCATCCTCAAACTTGAAAGCTTGTCGGATGCCTATCTCGAAAGCTTGCCTGAACGTTAAAAAAAATCCCTCCGTTGCCGGATATCCGGCGATGGAGGGATTTTTTAGCGTGCTGTTATTTTGCTGCGTAAGGCAAGTACAACGAGAATACTTTAGCTGTCTCTTCACGTGAAGTGAGTTTAGCCGGCATGTAGTTGTTTTCATAGCCTTGTACAATCTTGAAGTCATACAGCATTGTGATCGCTTTTTTCGTTTCTGCGTCAAGTTTGCTGATGTCTTTGAATGGCGCTACTGTCGTATATTTGTATTCGCCATTGTCTTTTTCATACATGCGGTTCATGATTAATGCGAAATGGTCGCGCGAGATTTTCGCGTTCGGGTTGAATTTCGTGTCTGTTGCCCCTTTGATCAATCCTGCAGCATATGCAGCGTTGATCTCAGCTTGGCGCTCAGGCGGCAAGTTGCCGATATCCGTGAACTTCGATTTTGGTGCATTTTCAGTAGGAAGTTTCAACGTACGGACCATAAGCGTTACTGCCTGCCAGCGCGGCAAGTCTTGTTTCGGTGAGAATGTCGTTTCAGTTGTTCCTTTGATGATTTTACGGTCAACTAAGTCTTTAATGTATGGGTATGCCCAGCCTTCTGTATCCACGTCAGTGAATGGGAATTCAGCAGGCTCTTCAGATGCGCCAATTGTGATGCGCCCTTCAACAGCCGGGTTTACTTCTGTTAATGATGTAATGTGGTCAACGAACATATCGAAATCCGTGAATCCTGGTTCTGATACGCGTCCGTCTTTATAAGCTGCGCCGAATGACGTATAGCCATCGCCGCCTGCAGCTACGAATGTGTTCGTTGCTACTTTGTAGTTTTTAGCAGTGTCTAATGCAGTGAATGTTCCGCCTTCATTTACGCTTACAGAAGTGACGCGCGATCCTGCTGCTTTCGTTGGATCGAATGTGAACTTCATGCCTGCTACGTGAAGGAATGAACCCAATTCGTTCGGGTATTCAGAAACACTGTGCTCAAGAGCTGTTTTCAGCTCAGCACCAGTCAAGTCCATGATTGCAAGCGAGTTGCCGAATGGCAATGTCGTCAAGACTTCACCGTAAGTGATCGGTCCAGCATCGATTGATGCACGGATGCCGCCGCCGTTTTGGACAGCGATTACTGTTTCAGCATCAACTGTTTTCGCTTTTGCAAGCATGCCGTCAGTGATCAAGTTTCCAAGGTTCGTTTCAGAAGAGCGTACACCAACTCCGTCTCCTGGAGTTTGGCTGCGTCCGCCGTTAAGGGCAA
Source organism: Planococcus sp. APC 3906 (assembly GCF_030407685.1). Classification (NCBI taxonomy): domain Bacteria; kingdom Bacillati; phylum Bacillota; class Bacilli; order Caryophanales; family Caryophanaceae; genus Planococcus; species Planococcus sp. APC 3906. The sequence goes on from NZ_JASDCW010000040.1 coordinate 11,805, forward strand.
CTTTTGATTCTGCGCCTGTCGGTTGGGTCTTGATTGCAGCAATTTCGTCTGAGTACGGTTTAAGTGCAGCTGCTACTTCAGCATCTGGAGTCAGTTGAGTTGCAGCTACATCATGCAAAGTACCCGTATGGCTTGTGATAACGCCGGCGTCGTTGAATGTAACATCCAATTGGCCAAGGAATTTACCGTATTCGTTCGCTTGCACGATGACAATCGGGTCGCCATTTTCCACAACAACTGGCGGTGTAACTTTCGTATGCGTGTGTCCGCCAACGATAACGTCGATTCCTGGAACTTCTGCAGCCAATGTCAAATCATTGTCGTATTTTGCTGAATCATTAAATCCGATATGCGTAAGCGCGATGATTTTATCGACGCCTTCCGCTTCAAAAGCCGCTACAGCTTCTTCAGCCGCTTCGATGTAATTCGAGAAGGCAACATCGCCAGGGCTTGAAATGTCTACTGTCTCTTCTGTCGTCAAACCGAAGATCCCGACTTCTTCACCATCGATTTCTTTGATGATGCCGTTATAAACTTCACCGTCTTCAAATACTCGTGTATATTCTGCATTTTGGTAATCTTGGATAAATGGGTTTTGCGAAAAGTCCACGTTCGCCGATACGAATGGGAAATCAGACGCGAACATAAACTCATCAAGCGCCTCATGGCCGTCTGATGCGCCAAGGTCAAATTCGTGGTTGCCGAAAGTCATGGCGTCATAGCCCATCAAATTCATCATTTCAGCGTCCGCTTGCCCTTGGAATGTATTGAAGTAAAGTGTTCCTGAGAAAACATCTCCCGCGTCCAGCAATAGATTATTCGGTTTTTTCGAACGGATATCATTGACGATTCCGGCGCGCTTCGCCACTTGGTCCAAGTTCGCGTGCGTATCATTCGTGTGCATGATCGTCAGTTCGAAATCACCTTCTGCAGCTTGTGCATTGCCCGGAGCTTGAACTCCGATTACACTGGCTGTCATTGCAACAGCAATCGCGGTTTTAAAGATTTTTCCTTTCATTCGACACCATCCTTTGTTTTTTTTCGAGCAATCGGCGGCTACTGGGCTGTTGCCTGTGCACACAAGCACTGGGGCAAGTTGTCTTTCTATGTATTCTGAACACAGCAAGTAAGCGCAATCATTCGATTTCAGTTTAACACGACCCTTTTATTAGAACAATAAAAATTTATAATCATTTCCCATTTAACTAAATCTTTATACCCCCTTTACAATAGATTAATAAGCCCTATGTTTTATGTGATAAAATTGTAGGGGCATAAAGGCTGGGGCAGTTCCTGCAACCTGGCAACTAAAGAAAGAACGGTGATTAGATGGCTTTGCCAAGAAAACACTTAAGCGGAATTCAATACGCACGGGCGCTCGCTTTGTTTGCAGTATTCGCCGTGCATTCCAGCTCGACTGGCGTCGGCGGCAGCGGCAAAGATTCGCTGGCGTTCGCATTTTATAATTTCTTCAATATTGCCGGAAAAATAGGAACGACAACTTTTATTTTTTTGAGCAGTTTTATACTATTCTATACTTATTACCACCGGGACTTAACGATCAAGCTGTTTCTTCAATTCTATAAGAAGCGGCTGCTGTACATCTTGGTCCCTTATCTCGTGTTCTCCGTCTTCTATTTCTGGTTGAACACCTACCTTTTCGGCAGTTTCAGCGATATCCCGCTGCTGTTTGAAACATTTATGGCCAAGCTCGCCACAGGGAAAGCAGGCTATCATCTGTATTTCGTATTTGTCAGCGTCCAGTTTTACTTGATGTTCCCAGTGCTGCTCTTTTTGTTCAAGAAATTCCGCTGGGTCCGGAAATATTCGATTTTCCTTGGCATCGCCTTGCAATGGGCATGGGTCTACTTGAATTCGATTTATTTCCAAGTACCGGCTAAAGGCTCGATGGCGTTCTCTTATTTCATGTTCTATTTCTTCGGGGCATTCCTCGGCGTCTATTATGAAAACGTGATGGCTTGGCTCGCCAACCGCCGGCGCAGCCTTCCGGGGATTGCGCTGCTCGGAGCCAGCTTCGCGGCGATGATCTATTATTACGTCAACATGATGTATGAGATGCGCACCGGCCAGACCGTATTTACCACGCGGCAAATCGAATTTGCATGGAGCACACACGCTTTGCTTGCGTGCGCGGTCATTTTCCTGGCCGCCCATTTCATCGATTCGAAAAAGCTGCCTACTATAAAAAAAATATTGGCAGAGCTTGGCACGGTGTCGTTCGGCATGTACTTGATCCACCCTGTGTTCCTGATGGGTATGCGCGGTTTTCTGCCAAGCGGCGACCCGCTCATCTTCCATTCATGGCAAGCGCTGAGTTTTCTCGTCGCATTTTTCGGCAGCTGGTTCATTGTCCGTACGGTATTTGAATTCCTTCCGTTCAGCTGGGTCATTTTCGGCAAAGGCAATAAGCTGCTTAAACCGAATGGCCAATAGGCATCCTGAAATCTGTCTATATAAGTTTACCTAATAATTTATAATAGCCGATATTTCGCAAAACAGCTGCGCTTTCCGCGGGCTCGCTCCCAAGCCTCCTCGGTCGCTCCGCTTCCTGCGGGGTCTCGGGAGTCTCGCTATTCCGCAGGAGTCGCAGCTATTTTGCTCCATATCTCCAGAGACTACTCTCAGCGCCGGCGCGCCTTCGGACTGGGCGAAGCAATAAGACGAGTGGTTTTCTCGGCTTATTGCGGTAGCCAAGGAGATGGCCAAATGGAATTTGGACCATTTCCTTTGCGACGAGCTTGCGCAGGAGCATAATCTTTGCTCTGCCCAAGGCGCCAAAGCTACATATTTGTGCTAATTCTTTAGTTCAACTTGTATAGAAACAAAAAAAGCAGGCAATCTTTGGCCCATCACTGATGGGGCAAGGATTGCCTGCTTTTTATCTATTGCGCAATTTCGCTTTTTCAGCGTATGTGATTGGTTTTTGTGAGCCATCGGGTGCTTTTCCAAGCGCATCGATCACGGCTTTTGCAGTCGCCCCGGCACTTTCATGGAGCGGTTCGACGAATTTCTTCAAGTTATCGATATGGCAAGATGGATTCGATAGAATGCGCTCGATCGCTTCGACGATTGTGTCAGCGAAAACATCGCGTTCCTTGATGCTTCCAACCACTTGCTGGTCGACGATTGCAGAGAATGAATCGATTTTCGGGTCATACGAGATTGCAGCAAACGGCGTATAGCCGACTGCCGCGAAAATCAATGCGTGAAGACGCATGCCAAGCAGCACATCCGAATCCTTGATGACGGCCATTTTTTCTTCAATGGTGCTGTCATGCGGAAAGATTGTCGCATCGTTTGCCATCATGCTTTTGACGCGCTCCGATGTCGATAAATCGTGTTTGCCATGCATCGGCACCAAAACGATGGCACGTCCGCGCCCTGCTAATTCATCAAGAGCGGAGGCGATTTCATCCAAATAAGAAAGTTCCTCTGTCCAATCGCGAATTGATACGGTGACGACTGGTCCTGTAAACGATTGAGCGGCGAGCCAGTCACTTTGAAAACCGCTCGGGTCCATCCCCATCACCGGATCCGGCACCAGCCCGATCGGCGCTTTGACGCCAATTTCTTCAAGCAATATTTTTGAAGCCGTGTCGCGTACTGTCAATAAGTGTGCTGACTGCAATGTATTTTTGACAATCAGCTGGTTCGCCCGCAGATTGATCGGCCCGATGCCTTGTGCATAAACGAACACCGGTTTTCGCAACAGCTGAGCAATCTTCATGACACCGGCGTAGTAAACGATGCTTTTGCGGCCGGTTTCATCCTGCAGCAGACTGCCGCCGCCGCTGATCAAGCCATCCGCATTTTTAAGCGCACGCGTCACCTCCAGCAAACTCCACCGATTGACGGCATCGACGCCATACGTGTCTGCCGTCTTTTCAGGTTTATTTGACAGGACGGTGATCTCCACTTTCGGCTTGTAAGCCCGCAAAGATTGGATTATGGCATAAAGAATAGCTTCATCCCCTACGTTGTCGAATCCATAATATCCAGATAAAACTATTCTCAACCTTGCCACCTCGCCTTTATCTTTTCAATGGTGCGCTTTCCTGTCCAGTTATAGAGCAGGATCAGCGCATAGCCAATTAGTAATCCCAATATGATGCTGTATAAACTTCTTAATAGCGAAATCGACAGCGGAATGTGCAGATGGGTGAATGTATTGACCATCGACAAAAATCCGATCACTGCCCCGACCAGCAAGAAGTAACTGGCCATTTTATACGTTCTCCCGATATGCAGCGCCAGGATGAACAAAGGGAATCCAATAAGGAATTCCTTCGTCCGCGGGCGGACATAGAGGATTTTTTCCAGCAAAAGCCTTGCCTGCACCTCGAAGCCGCTAACTGCGCCCTCGTTGCCGGTGCGTCCGATATAATACAACCCAAGCACAGCGATTATTCCGAGCAAAGCAACATGCCAGTATTTTACGCTTTTTTTCATCAAAGGAATGAGGTATTCCCATATCGCGTAAATTAAAACGGCCGCGATCGGCACGATATAAATCAATTTTACGCCTCTGAACGAGTCTATACCTAACAAGAATTCATTTCCATTAAGCAATACGATTATGAACCAAATCCCTACGAAAGTCACAGCAAGGGCTTTGATGTATTCCTTCAGAATAAATCCTTTGGCACTCTCATTGCGATCCTGCAGTATAGCCACTATCGGCGCTGCTAATCCGACAGCGAGCGCAGCCGCTTTCAAGATGAGGCTAGTGCCGAGCACTGCATACAGCAGCGCCAACACAATGGCTCCTCCAATTGCTGCAAGCGCCAGCCAGCGTTTTTTAAATATCGCCAATGCCCCGAACGCCAGAAATGCACCGGCGCCGATCAACCCAACGAGTTTTTGCCATAACGGAGCCTCGTATTTCACAAAGGTTTCTGACTTGCCTCTTTCAAACGAAGCAGGCATACTCCGATCAACTTCCGTCTTCAGCTCGTTGAGCACATCCATCGATTCTTCACGCTCTGTCGTATTTAAGTTCAAAAAAATCGCCCGGATGTTGCGTTCTTTGACTGCCCGGACGATGCGTTCCGCCATCGTTGTGATCGTGTCCTCCGTCACCGGCACACTATGCAGGCGTACAACATCCAAATCCATTGCGTACGCAGCAGCGGTAAATCCTTCTTGCTCAGTAAGTTCAATGCTAAACAACGAATAACCCGCCTCTTTCAAATCGGTTGCAGCTTTCTTAAGTGCTTCCGGCTCTTCAAACATAGGCAATTTAACTCCGCTGAAGAGTATCTTCTCGATGCCGTCTTGCTTCAGCGCCAGCAATGCATCCAGCACTCGCTCAGTTTCAACTTCCGTCTCGTAAGTTCCGATGCGCGGCACAACATTCATGCCAGCTGCCAAAATCGCTGCAGCCGCCTCTTCATCGTAGCCGACCGTCGTTGTCAGAATATCCGAACCTGTTCCTGAAATGAACGTATACTCATAACCATTGATTTCCACATTCCGCGTTTCTTCGAAAATGGATGCTGCGATTTCCGCAAACGGATAATCAGCATCCGCATTGACAAACAATCCAGCACGATTGAAATAATCATCCAATGGCTTTTGGTTGTTCAACAGCAAATGTTCCCGCATGCGCGCAGCATTTAAGGTTGTAATCCGCCCTTTCGTTTCCAAGGTCTGGACCGTATCCGGCTCCAGGCTCACCGACTGTACGCCCGTTCCTCTGACATCCGACAACGCCTGTTCAAGCGTCAAATCCGGATCCGCGGCCATCCATTGATGGAGCAGTTTATAAGGGACGATCGTTTCCACTTTTTTGCTGGATTCTTCTGCTTGGATCCGTTGGTACCAAGATGGGATTGTTAAAATCATGGCGGCGATGATGACGCCGATTAACGCTTTTTGCAATGCCTACACACCCTTATTCATTACTTGTATAAATTTTAATATGGCTAATGGTCCGCATAGCAGATTCAATATGCCACTCGTTTGGTTCAGCTTAGATATTTATGAAAATTACACGAATCTCTTAAATATCGGGATTCGGCTCAATAGCTCCGGACCGACTGCTTTGAAGGCAATCAGCAAGCCGAAATAGAAGGCCGCTCCGATGGTGATTGTAACAGCTACATATATTAATGAAAGAACTCGTGAAAGTTCACTGAAATCGAAGTAGATTCCAGGCATCCATACGGCTGCTCCCATCGCGAGTCCGGCAACGGATACCAATAGGAGTTTTTTTGAAAAGAAATTGAATTTCGTGTATTTCCAGATGAAATACGTGTTGATGAGATAAAGCACAAAGTACACGGCAGCGGTGGAAATCGCCGCTCCCATAAGGCCGTACATATTGACGAAAATCAGGTTCAGCACCAATTTCAGCACGACACCGGCAACGATGATCCATGCTCCGAGCCGGGCTTTGTTGATGCCTTGGAGAACGCCGGTGCCGAGGACAGCCAGTGAGGTGAAAAGTGAACTGAACGAGACGACGGCAAGTACGGCGCTTCCTTCCAGGTCTGTGAATAATGCCCGGTTGATCGGCAGTGTCAATGCTACTAAGCCGACAGCTGCGGGAATCGATATGACATATGTCAGGAAAAATGTATTGTTGATCAGTTTTTTCACGCCTTCAGAATCCTGTTGGGCGAGTTTTGCTGAGATGGACGGGATGAGCGGCAAAACGACGGAGCTGGCGAACACTGTGACGATTTGCACGAGTGCGAGGCCCCTGCCGTAGATGCCGTATAAATAATTGATGTCTCCTGCAGAAGTGCCGTAATTTTTCAGGCCTGCCGGCACTGTTATGGAATCCGCCAGGTTCAATAAAGCCATCGTAATGGCGCCGATTGCAATCGGAATGGAAATTTTCAGGATCATGCGCCCTGTTTTCCAAAACGGTTTGCGGTTTGCTTCAGTTTTTTGCATGGCCTTTTTATGTGTGCGCTGATAAAGCAGGCGCAGGTAAACGAGTGATGCGGCTGCTCCGAGGAACGAACCGATCATGATGCCCCCTGCCACTTCTTGGTCGCTGTACAGATTTTGCACCATGATGACCGCAACAACCAAGATTAAACCGACGCGGACAAATTGCTCGATGACCTGCGACACTGCTGTCGGCGCCATGTTTTCATAGCCTTGGAAAAAGCCGCGGTACACAGCCATGTATGGGGCGATGAGCAATGTCAAAGCGACAACGATCAATGCGGGCCGTGTAGAAGAGCCGCCGAGCACTTCGGCCAATTGATGGGAGAAAGCAAAAATCAACAGGAAACTCGTCAGCCCGAAAAGGCTGGCGAGCACGCCTGACACGTTAAAGATGTGCTTGATCTCCTGCTCATCGCCTTTTGCGCGCGCTTCGGCAATCAGTTTCGATATGGCGATCGGAATACCCGCAACCGATAAGGTCAGCGCCACCATATAGACCGGATAGACGAGTGTGAAAATGCCGAGGACCTCATCCCCCGCGATGTTCTGGAGCGGGATGCGGAACAGGCTTCCGAGTATTTTTGAGAGGAGCGCGGCGATGGATAAAATCAGCGTGCTTTTGAGCAATGTATTCTTCATTTGCTGCTGCTGGCTTTCCGCTGCAGTACCACCAAAGCGAATTTCGGCAAGACAAGCATTCTTCTCCAGCGGGACGGCTGTTTCACTAGCCGGTAGAACCATTCAAGGTTCATCTTCTGCCACATTTCCGGCGCCCGTTTGACGTTTCCGCTGAATACGTCGAAACTGCCGCCGATGCCGATGAAGACGCCTTTATCGAATTTATCGATGTTTCCGCCGATCCATAGCTCCTGGCGCGGGAAACCGAGCGCCACAAACACGAGGTCCGCCTGCGATTGGCGGATGCGCTGCGGAAGTTCAGGGTCTTCCCAATCAAAAAAGCCATTTTGCTGGCCGGCGACGGTAACGTTCGGATACCGCTCTTTCACCAGCCGCACCGTTTCCTGAAGGACAGGTTCTGCTGCGCCCAAAAAGAAAACACGCTGGTGCTTTTCATTGGCCAGGGCAAGCAGGTCCAACATCATATCGTAGCCGCTCACACGCTCCGGCAGGGAATCGCCGATCAAGCCCGCCGCTTTGACAATGCCGATGCCATCAGCGGTAATGTAATTTGCTTTATCCAATATCTTTTTATAGGCCGGATCCTGAAGCGAGTGCATAACGATTTCCGGATTGGCGGTGACGACGAATGTTTTGTCGTTTTGGGCAATGCGCTGTTGCAGTTTTTCTATAAATTCGCGGCGCGTGGTTTTGATAAAAGGCACGCCGAGGATGTGTACAAATTTTGATGTCATAACAAATCTCCTATTCAAAAAGGCAAAATATCTTAGCCTAGTATAACATAAACAAAGAATCCCGGCTCCGGCGAAAAGCGCCAGAACACGGGATTCTTTTGTAAAAATTGTTAAGATTTTATTTCACTATCGGTAATTCGCGCAAATATGCACCATGGACGAAAGCGTCATTATAGAGCTTGTTTTCCGACTGGACGTTATACCAAGTCGCTCCATTTGATGCTGCTTGGACCGTGCCTTTGATGACGGCAGGAATGCCGGCCATCTCCAGCTTGTAAAGCGGAGCATACAATGTCGAAGCGTCTTTGCGGAAATTCAAACCGCTTGTTGTCGTTTCGCCCAGCGTCACTTTGTTAATGTCTTTGCCTCCTAGATAGATGTCTACACGGTACATATGCCCGGCAATTTTCTCTCCCCAGAACGGATCAGACGCGTAGCGCACGTTCATACCTACCCCTTTGTTGCCTAAGACTGCGCCATTATAATAGCTTCCATTCAGTGAATGGTAATTGGCATTTATTTGCTTGGCCGCATCTTCGATGGACTCTCTGAATGTTTCATATGAATAAGCTTTGTTATAAGGATCGGAATCTACCGCACCGTATCCAAATAGGTTGAATTTATCTTGAGCGATTCTACTCGTACCCCAGTCGCTTTCATGAATAGCATGGGTCATCAAGTATAGTGCATTCACTTTATATTTGCTTTCCATCTCTTTGAAGAATTTCCCTGTGCCTGCAAGTGGACTCGTTGTCCAAAGCTTATCTTCCCTCACTTTATTGTAATAAGGGAATAAGCTGGTTAAATACTTATCAATCTCTTGGGCGGAATAATTTGAAAGTGTATAAAGTGGCATTTTGTTGAAAAATTGATGGGCTTCAACCACTTTCTCCCCTGTTTCATCGGTGAAGTTCGAACCATCCCAACTATAATATTTTTTTCCGGCAACCATATTCATCGGTGCTTTACCAATTTCACCCATCGAAATAAGGATCCCTGTTGAATGGTTGTAAAGTTTATGGACTAGGTTGCCGTATTGTGAAACCTCGTAATATGACTGCCCTTTTTTCATCGGTTCCGGAATTTGGCGGGTTGCGTCCTGGCTGACGTAGCCGACTTTTCCAGCCAATTCCACTTTGACCGCTCCAGCCGTGGCATCCAGGTATTTCAATTCTGTCTGCGCCGGTACATACGGGCGGAATTGTGAAGCCATCACTTTCAAATCGGTTGTCGGATATATTTCTGTGAACTTGTTCGTCACAGCAATCCCTTTTTCCATCCAGACAATTTGGTTGGAGCGTTCCACGGCTGTTGCCGCGGAATTTGTTTTGACGTATGACTTCGCTTCTTCAAATGTTTCAAAATGCTTTAAAACGGTTGTTTTTTCTGCTGAAACCGCTGATGCCTGAAACTCCAATGGTGTTGGCGGGAATACAAGCTCTCTTCCTCTTAACATAACAAGCGCCACCATCCATCGTTTCGAGCTGTCTTTCGGTTTGAACGTGCCATCGTCGTTGCCTTTCACAATGCCAAGATGCGTCAAGATCTGAACATCCCCGACATGGACTTTCAATATAGTCGACAGATCTTTAAAGTCCAAAGGCGCCGCTTCTCCTTCAGTTAGCGTGTAGCCTTTCGCAGTCAATGCGCGCGACACCATTGTTGCCATTTGTTCGCGTGTAATCGGGTCGTTAGGACCGAAGGTATTGTCCGGGTATCCTGTTACGATGCCGGCTTCCGCCGCTTGCATAATCGGATTATAAAACCATTTGTCCATTGGTACATCTTTGAAGCTGGCAGTAAGGCCAGTGGTGTTGGAAGCTACAGCAGCACTTTTGAATTCGGCGCTTGCAGCGTCCGTTCCCAATTCAAAAGACAGAATCACCATCTTCGCAAATTCTGCGCGCGTCACTTCACGCTCCGGCCGGATTGAGCCGTCATCGTAACCCGTAATGATCCCAAGCTCCATCAATTCTCTCATCTCTTTTTCATATGGATGCCCTGTCAGGTCGTCGGCCGCTTTCGTATGTAATGGAGCGGCAATCGATATGACCATCGTCGCCATAATTAATAGCAACATTAATTTCCTCATTTTTTGAATGCTCCCCCTTTTAAATTAGTTATTTGACAACGAAAAGTTATTATTTACTAATCACTTTCCGGTATTTCTAACCTTATATCATTTATCACATATAAACTATACTTCTTTTTATCTAATTCACCTTATTTTTAACATTT
>NZ_JASDCW010000041.1:0-19808 GCF_030407685.1 Planococcus sp. APC 3906
ACCATAACTTCATTCTTGGATTTTTTCAATAAGTTACATTCGTTTTAGTAAGAGAGAACTTATCATTTTTCCAATTAATGTAACTATCACGCTTTTTTCACGTCTAAATAAAAGTCAGGTATTCACGATTCTTTGAAGAGAAGGAGAAACGATCGTATGAAAAAAACATTGGTTTTTATATTAATTTTATTATTGAGTGGATGCAGCGAACAAGGAGAAAATACTGAAACATCAGAACAGATAACTCATGAAGTAAATGGAACCATAACAGAAATAAATCAAGATAAAATCCTCTTGGAATTATCACACGAGCTACAAGAAAACGAGAAAGAAATATGGGTTGTTATTAACGATGAAACCAGCATTCTAAATCTTCAAGAAACAAAACTAAATCGAGATAATTTGCTTCCACAAGATGAGGTGAGAGTTACTTTAAGAGATTCGTGTGCAGATACTATACCTAGAACTTGTTATGCAAAAGAACTATTTTTAGATAAAGAAAATTGAGGTTTAATCGCACTTAGAATTTCACAAAAAAATAAGAGAAGGAGCGCTGTAGGCTCCTTCTCTTTAAAAGTATTCATGGGTTAAGTCTTACACTTGATTCAGCAAGATACCCCATAAAGAAAAGTTTCTTTTATTTCAATAATTGCATAACCTGGTCTTTCGTAGGAAGCGAAGAGATCGCCCCTTTTCCAGTAGTAGTCAGCGCTCCACTGGCATTTGCGAATGCCAGTATTTCTTGATGATGTTCACTTAATAAGGGCTCTAAATTTCCTGGTTCTGCATCCAGATTCAACAGCTGATAGATGAAGCCACCGATGAACGCATCTCCTGCGCCCGTCGTGTCCTCTACTTTCACAGCATATCCTGCGGCTGAATATTTTTTATTGTGGACGTAGAAATCTGCGCCTTTCGCAGCTTTTGTCAGCACCACTGCTTTTACATCCCCTGTAAACAAAGAGGCAATCGCTTTTTGTTCTTCCGCTATACCTGTTATGAACTCCAGTTCGTCATCAGCGACTTTGACAAGATGCGCCATTGGAATAAACTCCAAAATCGTCTTTCGGCATTCCTGCGGGTCGTGCCAAAGCGGCAGACGCACATTGGGATCGAAACTGATGATCCCGCCGCGCACCTTGGCTGCTTGAATCGCTTTCACATGTGCTTTTTTCATCGGGCTCTCCACTAAATCCACCGAACAAAAGTGCAATACATCCCCTTGATTGAACCAGTCGGCATCTATTTCCGAATCTCTAAGCAGCAGGTCTGCAGATGGATTCCGTTAAAATGAAAAGTCGCGTTCTCCATTTTCGCGCAAGGAGACAAAGGCGAGGCCGGTCTTCGCCTCTTTTGTTCTGAATACCTTATCAATGCCCACACCGGCCTCTATAAGCTGCTCCAAAAGAAAATCACCAAAGGCATCTTCCCCTAATTTGGTGATCAGCGAAGCCTTTCCGCCAAACTTTGCAACCGCAGCTGCCACATTTGCCGGTGCACCGCCCGGGACTCGCGTAAACGAAACGACATCTTTCAATGCCACTCCTTTTTCATGCGGAATAAAATCTATTATTAGTTCGCCAATGGAAAACAGCTGCCCCATTTCAACACGCCTCCCTATTGATACCTTGCGCTGTTTTATAATCCCACTTCACCGCTTTGAACGATGCAGACCCGCCTGTTGCAAAAAAGCGGATTTCCTGGCTTTTGCCGTCCGGGAAAATCCGGGAGCTAAACACTTCTTCTCCATCGTTCACAAAAATCTCAACCGATGAAGAATCGACGAACAAATGGAATTTGTACACATCGCCATCGATGTGGCATTTTCTGACCGTTCCGAATGTGCTGCCGATCACTTGGCCCGATAGCGTTCGGTCAAGGATGACTTTCCCCTGGACCGCATCATATGTGATCACCGTTTTTTCATCTCCATCCGCCCGGAATTCTATGCCGTATTCCGAGGCATCTCCCTGTTCGAACTCACACACCAGTTCATAGGTGTCCCCGGAAAATCCTTCAACCACTTTCTTTTCATTTGAAAGGGTATCCGCTGCTTCGACTTTCATTTTGCGCAGCGACTGAAGTTCAGGAACCGGTTTTTGAATCAGTTTCCCATCGTCGACCGACAATTCCCGAGGAATCGTCAAACAATGCGCCCATCCATTGATATCGGTCGGGTACTCGATTTCAGGCAATCCCATCCAGCCGACCAACAAGCGTCTGCCATTTGGGGCTTGCATCGTATGGGGCGCATAAAAATCAAAGCCTCTATCCAGTTCGATGAAATTTCCGTGGATCAATTCTTTTCGCTCCAAATCGATTTTCTTGCCCATCACATAACCGGCCTGGTAAATATTTTGATACAGATCCCCTTCAGGTTTCAGTCCTTGCGGAGAGAAAATCAGAACGCCTTGATTTTCAATTTCAAAATAATCCGGGCATTCCCACATGAAACCGAAGGAATCCAATTCGGTTTCCAGTTCACCTTCAAATTTCCAGTCCAACAGATTAGGTGAACTTAATAAACACACGGTCCCCGTCTTATCCGTTCGTTGAGCTCCGATCACTGCGTAAAAACGGTCTCCCTCTTTCCATACTTTCGGATCGCGAAAATGCTCCGTATACCCCGCTGGAACATTATCCAGAACCGATTTTTCCAATTTCGTAATTTTTCCCTCGGCATCCATAATGGCGATGCATTGGTGGGGATGCCTTTCAAAATGCTCATCCCGCGTATTGCCTGTGTACAACAAATAGATTTTCCCTTCGTGTTCAACAGCACTTCCCGAATACGCCCCATGGCTGTCAAAATAATTGTCCGGTTGAATGGCGATCCCGACATTTTTCCAGTTCACAAGATCTGCGGACTTCGTATGGTACCAATATTTCAAGCCATGAACCGGCCCTAACGGATGCCATTGATAAAACAGATGGTATTCCCCGTTATAGTAACAAAAGCCGTTCGGATCATTGAGAAGCCCGGAAACCGGTTGAATATGAAACGTTTGCCGCCACAAACAGCTATTGACCTTTGAAATCAATGAATCAATCTCTTGTTGGCTGACTTGATCGAGCCGGATGTATTTTTTCTCCCGCTGCAGTTCCATTTTTTTAGTCTGCTCCTTTTAATAAAAGCAATATCTTACGGTATAACACGTTACAAAACCTTGAATATCGCTGAACTCCTTTCCCCCTACAAAAAGCCCTTTTTGGAAGCGGTTCCAAAAAGGGCTTTAAAAATTTCGCTTGTCTTCTTGTCACCTGTGATTCTTCAATCAAGATAACCGAAATACATCGATAAGAATAATTTTTTCTTGCTCTGCACTGCTGGTGTGGATATGCCAAAGCAAGTGAAGCCGATGACAACTTTGTTGGCGGACTAATAGAGCCATAATCCGGTTTTCCAGATTCGTAATATCCCGGTGAGGCTCTTCAGAATCCTACTTGCTTATACCTAATTATATCATCGGAATAACGAAATCTACTTGCCGAACAACTTGGAAAAATGCGCTTTTTAAAGTCGGGAAAGCATTGAAATTACAGCCTAAATTCTTATCTTGCCTGCATCTGAGCTTGTTAATCGGCTGATCATGCGATAAGATATCATCCATTCTTTTGGAGAATCGATTGAATGATAGCGTTATTTTACTACAATGATTTTCTCGGCGAATTCCTTATCTGAAGTTGCTGCTTTAGTCCACACGCTCACATGATCGCCTACTATTAATTCATCTAACGACGTCTTTTCTCCCTCTACCTTCGTCTCTTTGTCGATGAATACTTCATATGCAGGATAAGAAGCTTCTGGGTCGGCAGCGGGTGGGCCAATCATCATCTTCCCATTGTCAATTTCAAGAATCCGTACATTTACATAATCAACTGTGTTTCCAGTTTCCTTGTTTGCATCTTGAGACGAGATATTTTTCTCTTCAGGCTGATTCACTCTAAGGATGTCTAAATAACCCTGTGTGCAAATCAGGTCTATTTTGTAATTTCCTTTTGTGTAATAAACGGAAGCCCCTTCTCTTTCTCCCTTTTTCCACCCGTTCTTTTTAATGGCTAATTCATAACCATACGGGATTCCATCAGTTTCCGATGCTCTTGGCCATTCGTAGTTTTTCCCAACAGTGCTTTGTCCAACAAGCTCAGCCCTTTTAGGAACTGGAAAGCCTAATAAATCTTCTGTTGGTTCGTAAAGGGATAATGTTATGAAATAATACGCGGCTCCGCTTAAGAAAAGTACAGCTAAAACAAGTATCCAAGCAAGCTTTTTCTTCATTTTCTTCCCCCTCCATATTTATCTAGCAATCGGTTTTGATACTCGAAACCCTACTTGTTTTCTGCATATGCTAATTTAGTTTTGAGCAATGAAGGACAGATGCTTATTAGCAGCTTTGATTTCCGTTATTCTTCTCCGTTGTAAAACGGATGTACGGCTCTCAAAATATATGAACAGCATCTTACACGGGATTCTTGGAGTTCAATTCTTTTTTATAGAGCTTGAAGTGCATATTGTAAATGAACCAAGAAAAAAGCGATAAAGATAACATAAAGCCAGCCAGTATGATATTCCTTGACAGACTTTCAGTTTCATCGTGGTATATATCAAAACTTAAATGGACAAGAGAAAGAAGGAATAGAACAGTATACCCAATTGCGGCATAATTTTTAGGTTTTGATGGATCTGTCTTTGGTCTTTTTTTAAACATATTGGCTCCTTTAATCCAGAAAATCGGAAGTGAATTTCGATTTAATTCTGAAGGTTTTTATTTAAGAAATTCGAGTCGACTGTTTCATAATTGTACATAAATCATACTCATTTTATTTCAGATTCAGGCTCATGCTTACGGTCCTCGTTTTGAAACCTGCGTTCTCATAGATTTGAATAGCTGGATTTTCAGCTTTCGCACTAAGGCGGACTTCTGCATAGCCTTCCTGCTGAAAATGCTCAATCGCTGCATTCATCAATTCTTTTGAAAATCCCTGGCCCCGGTAATCTTTGAGAATATATATTTCGTAGATGAATCCGAGTGCCTCGTCCGTAAATTGATCTTTTGAAGTTCCCGAAAGAAGCCATCCGATGATTTCCTTTTCGTCTACCGCAACCAAATAGAAGCCCCCTTTCTCCAGTAAAGGGTTAACCATGCTTTCAATCTTCGAATGAGAAGGCCATACTTCTCCGAGCGTCCCGTCAAAAACAGCTTGCGGCGATAAGGATAAAATCGTTTTCAAGTCAGTGCTTTCCGCTTTTCTAATGTTCATATCTCGTATAATCCCCTTTTTCATCCAATTAATTAATTTTACCATTTTATGTATTTAAGAATGCAAGTAGAAAAAATGTTCTTAAAAGGACACTTTTACAAATCGAAAGGGAGAGAAAAGGTTTTGGTCAACCTCTTCTCTCCCTTTCATTTTAAATAGCTTCAATAATGACTTTCTTCTCTGGTTCCGCTATATTCGAGTGCTTATTCTCTTTGATTAAACCGGAATTTTATCTAACAGTGATGGAAACCGCCTTACTTAAATTGCCGGCAGCATCTTTCGCAGACACGGATAAAACTGTACGTTTTGGCTGCAGTTTTATTTTCACTGTGTAAACGCCTGTTGCAGAAGCTTTGGCATACCCAATCATTGTGCTTCCTTTTTTGACTGTAACAATGGCATAAGGTTCCGTTTTTCCGCTGACAGCGCTTGAGTATGAATAAACCGTTTTAACTGTCGGAACGGCTGGCGCCGTTTTGTCGATTACCGTTTTTTTGGTAGAACTGCTGGTATTGCCTGCAGCATCTTTTGCTGTGGTATACAAAATAGTCCCTGCTTTTTGCTTGGAGATCGTTGTAGCAAAGACGCCATATTGGTTTGCTTTAGCTGTTCCGATGACCGTACTTCCTTTTTTGATGGTGATGACTGCATTTTTTTCTGCGGTTCCTTTTACAGAAGTTGAATAATCCGCTATTGCATAGACCGATGGAGCAGGAGGCGGCGTTTCATCAATCACAATTACGATCGTTTCAGTGCTCAAATTGTTCGCCGCATCTTTGGCCAACACTTGCAGTCTTGTTCCGGCAGCTTGCTTCGCTATAGCAACGGAGAAAGTTCCTTCAGCGCTTGTTGTTCCCCCGGCAATTTTCGTTGTACCTTTTGATACAATAATTGTCGAACCTTTTTCCGCCGTCCCGCTGATTTTTAGCGAGTTGTCAGCAACTGCATAGACTTTCGGTGCTGGCGGCGGGGTTGCATCTTTTACTAGAGTTGAAACAACTTTGCTCCTAATTCCAAATCCGTTTTCAGCGTAAAGGGTCAATACCGTTCCCGCCTGTTGCTTAGCAATCGGAATCGAGAATAACCCTGCATTATCCACAAGCGCCGAACCTAATACTTGGCTGCCTTTTTGCACGTATACAGTAAGACCGGTTTGCAGGGTGCCACCTGTTACGATCGCTGTCTTATCTGTGATTTCTTTTGCAATTGGTTCGCTGACTGGCAAATTCACTTTTACCTCGCGGGCAACAGAGCTTACATTACCTGCATAATCTGTGGCTTCCATTTTTAAGGTATAAGTTCCTGGAGCTATTCCCGTTGTATTCCAGCGGCCAAGCACGCTGTTCGCTACCGGGTTGGAGCCGCTTGAGATTTCTGTCCAAGAGGAAGGCGCGTTTCCGCTTCCGTATAATAACTTATATTCTTTCAGCGTAGCGTCCTTCACAGTTCCTTTGACTTCGACTGTTTTATAAAGGGAGGCCGAGGTGCTTGGCGCTTCAATGCTCACTTCCGGATTTCCGAAATCATAAAACGAAATGGTTTTCGTGAATTTATTGCCAAAAAAACCATTGTTTGCTTGATGCATTTGCCATTGCAATGAAACTTCCCCAAGTGGACGCTGACCGCTAAACCGGACTTGGAATGTCTTCGTTTCATCCGGGCCGACCACTTCTTCTGCCACTAGGGGATCCGCAACCAGCAAAGCATCTCCAGACACCAGCTTCAATTCATAGCCTTTTTCCAATGTCCATGCTTCTGAGCCCATATTCTTCACTGAAATCGCCATTGCTGGATTGCCTTCTGCAGAACTCGACGATGGCATGGAAACAATTTCAGCGTCATTCTTATTCTTGATGACAGCCGAAACAGGTGCCGTATAGCCGGAATAATTCCCTTCTTCATCGACTGCCTCAACAGAGACAAAAATTGTTTGGCGCGGGAAGAGCATATCCGAAGCAATGAAGATCTCATTCGACACCGTTTTTACGTTTGACGCGATATCATCGCCTCCAGGATTGCTGCCAATTTTAACACGGTATTCTTTGGCATCTTGCAGGCTTTCCCATCTCATATTTACACCATTAGGGTCAGCAGCAGCGACCTCCACATCCAAAACTTTATCCGGAGCAGTACGGTCTGGAACCCCTACACTCAATTCTTCTGATTGGCCCGATTCCCCATATTCGTTATAAGCCATTAATTTGAAATAATAGCGATTTGGGTCTTTTTTTGTATTTCCAGCATTTTCGTATAAGAGTCCTGGATTGCTGGAAAGATTGGTGCCGGATCCGTCCAGTTTCAATTGGCGGGCGCCGTTTTCAATTTCCGCTGAACTTGGCCATAAATTCTTATTGCGGGAAGTCCAGCTATTCGTTAATCCGACATCGATTGTTTGATAGTCTTTTCCGTTGAAAATGGAAAGCTTATAGCCTTTAACCCCTTTTTGAATCGGCCAAGTTAAATCCACGTACGCTTCACCTGAATTCAGTTCATGTCCATGCCCAATCCCACTTGCAAATTTAGGGCGGGGAGAATAGTTTACGATCAAGCGAGGCGCTTTATCCAATTGGGCATAGCTTTTATTTGAATAGCCTTTGCTTGTATAAAAGGAACGAAGACTTTCTGTCATGTCCTCATTTCCTTTTACAGCTAATCCAAAATCAGTGATCGGATTTTGATACCATTCGGCTACCATTTTGGTGATATCCCATTTAAAATGGCCTCCATCTTTTCCAATAAGCATTGTGTTGGCAACATAAGGTTCACTGATCTGAGGCCGGGTTTCCCATGAAACGGAATTCCCATCCCACTTGGACAATACTTTATGTACGCTGTAACTTCGGTCGATATAGGCCTCGTCTCCGTAGCCCCACTTAACTGGCTTGTCTATTTCAAACAAATTCAATTCCGCGTTAAGAACCAATCCCCCCGCCAAATCAGGCAGCTCGTTTCCGAATTTCAACAACGCTATATTCTGTTGGGCGTTTGCCGTTCCAGCAGCCAGTTTTTGTGCTGCCAAAAGGTTTTCAGAAGGCGACGCCTCAGAAACCAATGCTTGGAAAAGGGAATACGCTTCTCTTTCCCCTTCCCAGTTTGGCATCCATTCACCTGTTAACGGATCTTTGCTGTAAATGGGAGAAGGGAAAACCTCGACTTTATTCGTCAAATCCATATTGCGGGTTGTTTCCGAAAACTCGTCCTTGTTGATGATTGGTGTGGTATTTGCCAGAGCTGGTGTCATGAATAATGACTGGCTTGCTAAAGCAAAGGCAATTGCGATTGACGAAATTTTATGCATCTTATTCACGTTTTTCCATCCTTATAGATATATTTTCAATTCTTATGTTATTTATAACCTTTTATGAAGGAATAATCTATCACTTGAATATTATTTTCTTAAATAAAGTGAGATTTTTATTTAACTGGCATTCATCGTCTATTGGCCAAATGAAGATAAAAATATCAGCAGTCCAACCATCCTCTCATTTAAATAATCGCTGATACAAAAAGAGAGAAAAAAGGCTTTTCTAAAAGCCCTTTTCCCCTTTTATTAAACATCCCATTTTTTAAGTGCATCATGAATCCGAATCTCAACGGTGTACTCTACTAAGCCCAAATGCACAGCGATTTCTTTATTCGAGATGCCTTGAATCAATTTCATTACCAAAATATCACGGTCTAATGCACCTAACTCACTCAGCAGTTTCAAGAGTTCGAACCGGTTTTCTCTTGCTGCCATCAGCTCCTCTTCCATAGACAAGGTGCTGCTTGTTTCCATATTCCCAAATCTCATTTCAAGCTTCACCCGCCTTTTTCATTGCCACTGATTTTCACTTTTATAGAGTTGGCAAGTTTCTGATCCGCCTCAAATTCTTTCATTGTTAGGAAACAGCATTGCACATCAAACGATGTCTTTTCGCAATTCACGTCTCCATATCCATCCAAAGCTTATAAAGATGATTCCAAATAAAACAAGATAAGCTGCTGGTACGAGCATTTGCGGTAGATAAAGGATGATGATATCGCGGATCAAGTACATCGTAACTCCTGCAATCATGATGAACAGGACGACAATCTGAATGCCTATCAGTACGATTGCATTCGGTACAATGGTTGAAATAGCCATCGACAGTACTCCGAGCAACATTGCAACGACGAAAATAGAGGCCACTGATAAGAGAATATATTCGAAGAAAGTCATGTCATACCAATGATCGTACCAACCGAACGACGACAATGGCGTTGCAAAATGGGAAGCCGTTCCATTCGACCAATAGAGACTCATATAAATCGCTAGGAGCAAAACCGTTAAAATTGCCGTACTGCATAAACCGGCCAGCCACTTTGCCCGATAGACGCCTCTTCCGACTTTGGCTGTATATTGGATTGGAAGCATTCCTGCGCGGTAGTCCCGCAGAAAAACCGGCGACATTAGAATAGCGACGCTAATCAGGATAATGATGGCCATATACGTCTTGTAGTTGAGAAAATTTTCAAGCACCGTACTGGAATAGAAAGCAAATCGTTCTTCTGCTAACTGCTGTTCATAATGCTGCTGGCGTGCTCCGTCCGTCCTTTCAATCTGTGCTTTTATGGCACTGTACCGCGCTTCAAAATTTTCGATCAGCAATTCCCAGGCCTGCAGTTCCCAAAGGAAATCCTGGCCGCTCTCGAACATCAAATCCGAATAATACGCTGAAAGTTCCGGATCGGCTGTATCCATAGCCCGAAATTCTTTGTAACCAGTAATTCCTAGCACCTGTGCATTGTCTTCTTTTCCAAAGAAAGCATTGGCCGCTGTTACCCGGTCGGCGTACAGGGCTTTTATTTCCAATAATTCATTGTCATCGATTCTTGCGCCGTATTCCGGAATCAGCTGCTGTTCAATCCGAAAGAGATCCGTTGCTGGCCGGCCGTTTGGAAAATGCTCGAGTTCGAACTCCAGGCGCAGGTAGAACAATAAAACATTGACCACGGCAATCAGCAACAATAGTTTCCATGAAAAAATCTTTTTCATTTCCATTCCAAACAAACGCATCCTACTATGCCACATCCTTTGTCAAAAATCTTCGTATTCCCAAACCACTGCCCAGCAGCGCAATCACCAGCCATAAAAGAATCGTCCACAATTCAAAGAACTGGATCATGCTGAATGTAGTGCCTCCATTAAAATACATATGAGGATTCAGCAGCACCAATGTGATGTTCAGGCTAGTAATGAACTGCAGCACCGGATAAGCAGTTAAAAACGAAGGCAGTAAAAAAATCGCAACGAGCATAGCGATACAGAGTATCCAGCTAAAATAACTATTTTTCACGTAAAGACTGATGGCGAACGCCAACATAGCGACAATCAGGACTACAGCCAATTCTGTCAGAACCGCTAAGATGAGGTATTGCCAAACAGTCAAAGGCCACCAAGTGATATAAGGAAGCTTATACTCCCAGTTCAGCCCGCTGCTGATTGGCGTCTGCCAAACGCTCGAGTAATCATATGTAAGAAAGAAGATTCCGAGTGAGAAACCTGCCAACAAAACGAAGATCAGCAAACTGGCACTCATCGCCGCTGAGAATTTATGCCAGATCAGCTTGCGCCCTTTTTTCGTCGTATAGACCGTGGATTGCGTTCGCTGCTCCACTTCGTAATTCGTGATGAGCGCGGTCACCAACACAACTAGCAGCACACTTTGGATTGCGATGTTTTTCACCAGTGAACGGAACAGCTCGCTGTGCATGCGGTATTGGCCCGCGAAAAACCACTCTTTGTATTCTGCCGTTTCCACAATTTCTTCGTACCGATTCTCCCACTTGGTGAATTGGTTTCCCATAAATCCAGCTAGCCATCCTTGCATCGGGGAGGCCTCGAACAAATCCTCTCGTAATTCGTCCATATCGATTGTCGTGTAACGAGATTCAAGTTCCGCCCCTAATGAATAGTAGGTGTAATTCAAGCTTATTTGATCGATTGCCTGTTGCTGGAAGACATCCTCCTGCTCGTATTTTTCAAGCGTCATCGCTTCCAAATAGTCTTGGACTTCTTCTTCCGTCCCCAATTTCTTTGCATCCTGATCAAGCGCATCCTTCATCTGCTGCAAACTCGCGTTTGTGAGCGTTCTGCCATATAAAAAGGTGATGTCATTCACGACTTTCAATTCTTCTTTCACTGAAGACTGGCTGATCACTTGAAACCCATTAAACGCTATAAATAACACGAGTAAAATGACAATGACCGGAGAGGTGATCGCTTTTTTCATTTCATGCCAGGTTATTAGCATCCCGTCACCTGACACTGCTTTCATTGGCATATTCGATCAGAAAGACGTCTTCCAGTTGAGGAACGGCCGGCGTCCACTCTGCTTCTTGCTGTTCAGGTGCATAAAAGCGCACCAGCATATGCCCTTGTTCCTGTTTTTCCTCGAGTGTCAGGTACCGCTTCCGGAAATCTGCAAAATCCTCGAATGGCATTGCCACTTCGTAAATCTTCCCTTGCAAGCTGCGGCAAATCGCTGCACTATCTCCTTTGTACAAAAGCGTCTGATCGCGTATCATGATGATTTCATTGGCAATGGATTCAATATCTGAGACGATGTGCGTTGAAATCAGGATGATGCGCTCACGCGCAAGATCCGAGAGCAAATGGCGGAAACGGGCGCGTTCTTTCGGATCGAGCCCGGCTGTCGGTTCATCCAAAATCAAAATCTTCGGATCGCCCAACAATGCCTGGGCGATGCCGACGCGTTGAATCATGCCGCCTGAAAACTTCCGCATCTTTTTCTTTTTCACATCGCCAAGTGCCACCATTTCCAATACTTCGTCAATGCGCTGATCCACTTTGTCTTTTTCCAAGCCTTTTAAAGCCCCCAAATAGCGCAGGTATTTCTGGGGCGTATAATGCTTGTAGTATCCGAAGTGCTGCGGCAAATAACCGATCAGTTCCCGGTAAGATTCTCCAAGTGCTTCGATGGGTTTACCGTTGTAAAGGATTTCGCCGGAAGTCGGTTTTATCAACGTAACGAGCATTTTGATGAGTGTGGTTTTTCCGGCTCCGTTTGGCGCAAGCAACCCATAAATTCCGTTATCGAATTGAAGGTTCATCCCTTCAAGCGCTTTAAAATTTCCATAATCTTTGCCCACATTGCTGATTGTCAGCATGTCCATAACCCCTCCTGCTTTCGTGTAAATGCTTTTTTGAATGTGTAGAAAAACAAACATGCTAACATGAGCAGGATTCCCCCATAAACCAAGAGCGGCAGATGAAAAACCACTTGCAAATAGGCCTCTTTCATAGCGAATAACCAAGCGCTATTGATAGCCAGCCATCCGGCCGTAAAAATCACCGAGCGGCGCAAGACATTGCCACGGGCGATAAACCACAGCAGACCCGACGAAAAACCGAAAAGGCCAGTTAACGAAATGAACCAGATCCGCAAAAAATCCACCTCGAAATTCATAGCAGCAATGAAGGACCCCGTCATATTCAAGAACAGCGATATGCTGCTGAAGACAAGCATCCGCACAGCCATCACTTGAAATATCGTGAATTTCGTTGTCATCTCGAGCTCAAGTGTCTGCTTCTCCAATTTTTCATAAAAGGCATAAGCGATCAGAAGCACCAGGGACAAAGGCGATACCAGAAACGCATAGCCGTAAAGGGATGGTGAGGTCGTTTGATTGGCTGAGGCCGTAAACCATAACCCGAAAATGCTGAGCACCAACAACAGGCTCGTAAAAATGATTTCGCTGCGGTTTGGGAAAAGATGCACCCACCCCATCTGGTTCTTAAATTCTTGTATTTCTGTAAAAAACCAGCTCTTTTCAGGAAAGGCTTTTTGCACAATAAGAGCAGCTTGCCGCTCTATTTCCTGTTCGTCTGGATACGGGATGTCCCACTTATCCTTTGCCATATCGCTTCTCCTCCATTTCCTTTCGTATAAAGCGGATTGTTTTGTAATACTTCGTTTTAATGGTCGATTCCGGTAATTGCAGCGTGACGGCTATTTCAGCAAAAGTCTGATCGAGATACAATTTATAGCGCACGATGTGCTGCGCTGTATGGTCACAAAGCGCCAAGCTCGCTTGCAGTTCCTGAACCTGTTCCTTTTGTGTAATCTGCTGTAGGATGTTTTCAGCGCTTTCTAGGTCTTCCTCTTCTATGTAACCGGTCTTAACTGACGTCCGGTAGCTTTTTGAACGAAAATAATCGACGCAATGATTGCTGGCAATCCGATAAAGCCAGGTACGGAAAGATGCTTTTCGTGTATCAAAGCCCGTGATGGACTGCAGCATCCGAACAAAAATTTCCTGTGTCAGATCAAGTGATGTTTGTTCATCGACCACTTGCTTGTAGACGAATGCAAAAACCTCTTTATAATAGTGCTTCACCAACTGGTTTGCGCTGTCCTCATGCGCAGAACGCTGTACGCGCCGAATCCATCGCTTCTCTATTTCCACTTGCCCCTCACATCACTTTCATCTCTTCATACATATATTCGTATAATTGGTAGAAATAGTTTTAATTTTTATATATTAATTTTATTATAAGAAAATTAAGCCCTCTCATGGAGAAATTTAGTAACTTTATATACAATGATCGGTTGCATGTATTCCATAAAAAAAAGAAGCCATAAATGGCTCCTTGTCTTGCTGAAATGTGATGTTGTCTTAACTATTTTACGATCGAGCTACATCAGGAAGAAAACAACTTCCATCGCCCTTCGGAAATAACTTCGATCGCTCCGTCGATCACTTTAATAGCTGTTTGATCATCAATCGCATAAGCTGGCCCCTGTATTCCGGCAGCCCATTTCTCTGCGTTAGCCATGGTGTTTTCCGGCAGCTCCTCATTCTCCAGATGCGGAAAGATGGCGAAATCGACCAGCTTCATCGCTTCATCACTTCCGTCGGGCGGAGTCCAGCCAATAAAGTCTTCGCCGATGCGAGGTGCCATCACCATACTTCCTGCACTCATTCCAACATAAACTGCATGCAGCGACGGCAAGAGTTCAGCCAGCCCGGATTGCTGCATCCAATGGGCCAGGTAGAGGGCATCGCCGCCCGCCACCAACAGGACGTCCGTCTCCCGGATCAGCGGAACCCACCGGTCTTGGTCGATGCTCGGCAGCGCTGTAAGCTCGAGCACGCCGACAGACTTCCAACCCAGGCCAACCATGGGGTTCTCGGAATTCCCGCTGATGAACTCCCAAGTTTTGATGCCGGGGCCGCCCCAAGGATGTCCATACATTGCAGTAGGGATGCATATTGAAGTGGAGTCGGCGATTGGCTTTTCTAACATTTCAACCAGCGCATTTTCTATGCTTTTGTTAGTGACGCCTGCGGATGTGAGCAAAAATTTCATAACTCCAACTCCTTTTTCCTCGTGCAAATTTTTTAATTTCACCTATACCTAAAAGAACTATCTTAGCTTTAGACATGGTTAAAGCCACTAAATTCTAAACGCTCTTGCACCCATTCTCAGCGTATTTACTTTTCAATCTTTTCATAAACTAAAAGTTCATACTCATACCCGATCGTTTGCTTCTTTAAACGACTGCCTGGAAGCAGATTGGAAAAAGCCTTGCTTAGTAAAAAACTGGTCAATGATTTCCAACACGCCACTGCCCTCATTAGAAGGTGCGATATATTTTGCGCTGTCTTTTACTTCGTCGCTTCCGTTTTCCATCGCGAAACTATATTTTACGTGCTTCAGCATTTCGATGTCATTTCCCCCATCGCCGAACGCCATTGTTTCCTCGTCTTTGATGTTCCACTTTTGCTGTAGCAACTGAATGCCATGCGCTTTGTGGAAACCCGGAACAATCAAATCGATGCTTCCATGGCCACTTGAAACCGGTGTAACGATCGATCCGATTTTCTCTTGCAGCAGCTCTTTTAGTTGAAGCGTCTGGTTCTGCGGGCAAGACAAGGCGAATTTCAAGATCTGATCATCCACTTGTTCAAAATCCGGCACCCTCTTTAACCGGTAATAATACCTGCTCATGATATCAAAAAAACGGTCGGATGCACGGTCCAGGATATAGGCACTTTCTTTGCCGCATAAGACAACGGAAAGGTTTTCGTGCGCTTCCAGCACTTCAAGAATACGCCGTACGTCTTCTTTTCGGACATCTGCCGCGAACACTTCCTGTCCTTGATCCAAAACAAAAGCCCCGTTTTCAGCTACATAACCTAGTTCATCTTGAATTTCATTAAAATAGGATCTCAGTTGGTAATACTGATTCCCGCTTGCCACAACAAACCGAATTCCGTGCTCTTTCATTTTCAGATATTGCTTGAGAAACCTTTCCTGGTCGTAACTCTTTTGCCCGTTCAGAAACGTTCCATCCATGTCCACCGCAATCAATCGAATTGCCATACCCATTCCTCCTTGTGTTTAGCTAAGATGCAATGTGCCCATTTATTCGCACAAGCCTCAGCTCGCCGAAGAACTTGCCATCTTTCTTTTCAATGATCCATTCTTTTTCAATACGTAGTTTAATCTCTCTGCGCTTAGGAACATGATGGCAGTAAAGGCTAAGACACTCAACGGGAAGATGCCAATTGTGAATTGCGAAGCCATCAATCCGAGCAGTGGCGGGATAAAAGTGCTCCCCGTATAGGCGACGGCCATTTGGTAGCCCATGATGGTCTGGGAATGCTTTTTCCCGAAACGCACGGGCGTTTCATGCAGCATGCAAGGGAAGATCGGCGCGAGCCCCAAACCGATCAGGATAAAACCGGTAAGTGAAAAGATGGAAGGCAATGGCAGGAACAGAAGTACGGCCCCCGTTAATGCTGTCCACTGCCCGATTCGGATGAGGAGCTGGTTGCTCATTTTAAACGTTACGAAGCCGGTCACAAGCCGTCCGACCGTGATGCCGGCGTAATACAGCGAAACCCATCGTGCCGCTACCGCTGCCGGCAGTTCTTTGACAGTCACCAGGTAACTGCTGCCCCAAAGACCAATTGCCGCTTCAACTCCGCAATAAAACAGAAATGTCAGCAACGCCAGTTTCACCCCTTTGATTTGCAAGGGCTTCACCTCTTTATTTTCTTCTACAACCGCTGCCTCAATAGAATCTCCAGCTGTATGATTCGAAGCATCATCACGGTGAGCCTCTTTTTTATCCCATAATGGCAGCGTGAAAAAGAGGAGTGCTACAAGCGCAAACTGAATACCCGCAACCACTAAATAGCCGCTTCGCCAAGATTGATTGCCTGAAATGACCTGCGCCATAATGAACGGGCCTGACGTTGCCCCGACTCCCCAAAAACAATGCAGCCAGCTCATGTGATGGGCTTTGTAATGGGTAGCCACATAATTGTTCAAGCCGACATCTATCGCTCCCGCTCCCAAACCAAGCGGTATGGCGCAAATCACCAACCAGGCGAGCGACGGCGCCATGGAAAATCCCATTAACGCGCCAGCGGTCATCAAGCAGCTGACCACTGTAACTTTGCCCGTCCCGAACCGCCCAAGGACTTTTCCGCTAATCAGGCTGGAAACGATTGTCGCGCCTGCCATCACCATGAAAAGAAGCCCCGCTGTTTCAAGAGGCGCATTGTAATCCCCTTGCATCACTGGCCAGGCTGCGCCCAGCATCGAGTCAGGCAATCCCAGGCTGATGAAAGCCAGATAAATAATCAGTAAAAGTACGATTGCCACATTCAAAACCTCCGTCTGTTATTTTAAATTTTGTTTAAGTGGTCCATTTGCACGCCCGGGTGATCATGAGATCGAGGCCGAGGCTTTGTAAGCCGTGTAAATAGTCAATTCTCCAATCACTGAGCGTTAACTTGGGAAGATGTTCCAGCGGGATGTACGTCGAGCTGCCAATGGCTAGTTGATTCAATCCTATTTCATCAAATTCATCATTGCAAAAAATGATGGTGTGGGGATTAAGGATTGCGGTGAACGAGGCGACGAACCGGCTGACAGCATCAATGGGCCCTTCTTCTAAAATCGCCATTTTTCTCCGCTTGCCTTCATTGTCCAACGCCTGTCCAAAATTCCGGTCATTGTAAAGCGGGATGAAAGAAACTTCTCCTGAGAAAAAAGAACTTCCCCTCACTACATCGCCATTGACCATGACCCCTGCACCCGGGCCATTTTGGCCGGTATACAAATAAACCAGCGATTGCCTGTTCCCACTATCTTTTTCGGTGTGGTACCCAAGGACCGCGGCATTCATGTCATTCTCCACTACGACAGGCACAGACAAAAGGTCTTCATAATAGGTTTTTAAATCGAGGTTTTTAAAATGTTCGTACCCCGGTATAAAAATGATCTTTCCCCTGTCAACAGAACCGGGGACACCGATGGATAGAGAACTGATTTTCGGGTACGCAGCCATCAGTTTTTTTATGCACTCGGAAAGCGGCTCCAGGCTATCGGCCAGCAATACACTTGGTGCTTCCCCTTGTTCTTTCACTTCCCCTGCACAATTGAAAATCGTGTAATGCGTCTCCGTTCTTTCTAAAAAAATGGCCAACCCCAGCATATGCTCGGGGTTGTATGCATACCGTTTCGCTCTTCGGCCGCCGCTTGAATCGTCCAGCCCGACAACTAGAAGCTCACCCTCTTTTTCCATCTGAGCCAGGAACTTGCTGATGGTCGGAAAACTGATGTCCAATTTCTCGCTCAGTTCTGCTTTAGTCGCATTTTCAAGCTCCAGAAGCGCAGAACGAATGCTTTTTAGAATCTCTTGTTTCATCCGTTTCGGCGAAGTGATCAAGTCGCTCATTGTATTCATCTCCTTTATACAACGACTTATTAAATGCGTTTAATAAGTTATTGGATAAATATAGCATGTTTGAAAATGTGCAGCAAGTATACATTTTGCTTTTGAAGAAGCTTGTTATTGACCATCGTTGCGGCATTTGCCGCTGCTCTTTTATCTACCCGTTATGTTGCTGCTGGCAGATTATTGGTCATCGTTGATTACCGCAAATGGTATCCGTTTTGCGGCGGGTTTGAAAAAATGAAGCGGCAAACTTCAAATAAAAAAGAGGAGGCTTTAATTGCCCCCTCCTTCTCTTCCATATTTTAAGTCTGCGGATTAATCTGCCATTCAGCTAAAAACAATCCACTATCTAGTTAAAGAGAATTTCGCCTCTTTTTATTCTTACTGATCGACTTGGACGCTTCCATCTTCCATAATTCGAATCGGCTGATAACTGTTCATAAATTCCAATCCAAGGGACCCATTCGAGTTCAAATCGGTTACCCCTTTTATATAGGCTTCCACATCATTGATCAATCGATAAAAGAAGCAAATTCCATTACCGTTGTCGAAAGACTCTTCAAATACAAAACGTTCTCCGTACTTCTTTTCAAAATAACTGCTTGCTTCTTCATGGCTTTTGAAATTTGGTAAATCGGCTTCTTCTTGTTTGCTAATCCACTGGTTTTCCGTCATCTTTCCACCCCTGAATTTGAGTTTTCGTTCCAAAATCTTCTTATATTTTTATAAAGTTTTATTCTATTCTTATTCCCCATGCATAGAAATATAAAATTTCTCAAGGGGCAATTTCAAAGATTCTCCCAGTGTCCGGAATAAAGAGAAAGGAGATATGCTCATTGCTTGATGGAACGGTTCCCACAAAAGCATAGCCCCATCTGGGCGCGAAGGGATGCCAGGCATCATTTCTATCGAAGGGCAAATTATCTTGTTCCATTAGCTGCAGGTCCTGGCCGTAGGTGGCAAAAATATGTTCTTGGGCTTGCTGATGGGTGAATTCCGGAAGCGAAAAGAAAATCGAGGCTCCCACCATTAACACAAAAAAGAAATAGGCTCCATATCGCTTTTCGGGTATAAGGTGTTTGTAGACGATGACATGTAGGCTTATAAGAATGATCGGCGTGTTTAGGAGCATCACCTGGTGATAAATTTGCGCATCCACGATAAAGAGAAGAAGTAAAACAACAAGGGATAAGATAAGGCCGACCCTATATTTTTTCAACAATTTTCTCCCCCTTCTGTTGGTACGACCTAAATTTCCCTAAAAATAAATTACTTAAGGATTTTTACTAAAGTAAACAGAGTGCCTCCAAGGAAAAGGCGAGTCCAGTAAAATCATTGATTTGAATGTATCTTTTTTTCAAAAACCTCTATTTCTTCGTTATTTCTGGGAAAGTTAATGGAATCAGGGTTTTGAATGTAACTTAATTACTATTATGTTACATTCAACACCCTTAAATAAATTTAGACAAACTATTCTTATTGACCATCTCTTTGTATAACTGAAACTTTTGGAGGGTCAGTCGAGATTACATCAATGGTGTGATTTAAAGCATTTATCCCGTAATGTTTTGATGGACCAGGAATTTCATCGTCAGCTGTTGTGCTGATTTCAATAAAGTCTAAGTATCGGGATTTTGAATAAAGCGAAAAACTCCGCCCTTCATATACCTCGTACTTATCCAAAACAGTAAAACTCTCATTTGTAACTGCGTAAGCAATGTACCAATCAAATTCAAGTCGAAAGATGGGGAGGGTTTCATCCATATCTAAGGAGTCATAATACGAAGAAGCATCATTCTCGCTGAT
>NZ_JASDCW010000042.1:0-18824 GCF_030407685.1 Planococcus sp. APC 3906
CTGAGCGCTCGTAAATTCTCCTGAACGCGCATAAACCTTGATAACGGCATGTATGGCGATCGTAGATGAGCGTCAGAAGGGGTTTATCGCGATCAAGTTTCATAATCCGAGCTTATTCGCACCCTCCGCGTGGCTCAGGAAGTGATTTGTACGCCACTTTGCTCTTTATCTCATTAACTACTTCATTCCTTAACTCAATGAACTGCTTCGCGTCGTCCGTCGGTTCACAAAAACTCCCTGAAATAGAATGAGTCAGCGTTTCCCCATTGATCACGATGTGCCATTCATCTTCTTCATGCGGTTCTTGCGTACAAATTTCCCCGTTTATAGGTCCAGGTGTAAAATCCTTCGTTTCCGTTATCTTTATCTCCCGCATTCGTTCGTAAATCTCTTCCATCTCATCTTCTGTTAAAATTAAATCAGCAGTTGCAACCCCGTCTGCAATTAAATCTTTCGTCAACTTTCCTTCGAATGTATTGATTTCATTCTTTTTCTGGATGCCGTATTGAAGAGAAAAATTGAAATCATTCGGCATCTCCTCTGGCATACCGTCTTTATTGCTGTGCTCTTCCCCTTTCGGTTGGCAGGCGAATAAAACAATAGACAGCAAATCAAACCAGCTTTTTTCATCAGCCTCCCCCCTTTATTATTGCAACACCTTGCCGTACCCAAACTAATTGTCAGCATAGGAGCATGTGAAGATGAAAATCACCATCGAACCAACCGAGCAGCAACTAGCATCGTGGATCGACACCTTTGTCCCGAACCAAGATCTGTTTTTTATTGAAGAGGCGGATTTGGCTTATTTCGAAAGCGAATTGGCAGATGTCCTAGTCGTGCCGCGAAATGAATTCATGGCGCATGCGGTCTACAAGCGCCTTCAACTTGCGAATAGCTATATGTATTGGAATATCGCAGACCGTATGTCTTATGTACTGATCGCACCGCCGGAATGGATCGAGCGGATGGCATTGCAAAAGAAGCAGCGCCTGCTCGAACTCCAAGCGGGCTCGGGCAGAGGGCTCGTGTTTCCCGCTCCGATGCTTCCGGAAGCTCCTGAGGATTTCACTGTCGAACGGGACGGAACGGTGCTAGCCGTCATGCAGTATAGCTGGTGGAAAAAGTTGCCCATTAAAATTAAGGTGCGTTTCTTGAAAGAATACGCTGTGCAATGGGACAGTCCCAAATGCCATGAGCTTCCTGCAGATGCACCTTCCCATTTGCAGCAGTTCGCCAATCGCTACAGCGACAGCCACGGCAGCAATTGCTTATCGGCTACCTTGTTCGCGGTCACTGGCCACGCGTGGATAGCCGGCGAATGGGTGCATCCCGAAACGTTCATCCATGGCCTTCACCGCGCAAACTACAGATTGATTGAAAAAGAGGCGGCCTCTGGAGATGTGGTGATCTGGATAAATCATGCAGGCATCGTCCAACATGCTTCTTTTTTTTCTGGGCAATGATCTATTCTTCAATAAAAACGGCCAGACCTTTTTCAATCCATGGAAAGTGATCGATGGGAACGAGTTGGACCGTGAGTGGTCTCATCTCGACAAAAAGGTTTATTCATGCCGCTAACTAAGTCTACTTTTTCTTGACCGAAACGTTCATAGGCGGTTTATAAGCGATATGACCAATTCCAAACGAGAAAAGTTACACTCTGAGCCCAAAAAGCTTTGTTAAAAAATCTTCTTGCGTTAATATTTAATTAAACGATAAAAGCGAGGCGAAAAAATGGCCAGCAATTTAGAGATGATGAAGTTGATCTTCGACCCGAAAACCGAAGCGATCCTGCACGCGGTGAAAACAAGCGGCAAGACCGTCAAGGAAATCGCGAGCGGCATCGAGGAAAAGCCTTCCCGCCTGTACTATCCGATCCAAAAGCTCCTGGCTACCGGACTGCTGGAAGTCAGCGAAGAAAAACAAGTGGGTAATTTGATTGAAAAGTATTATTCGTCCCAGCATCTTTTCGACGACAACGACACCATGCAATTCGAAGGCGAACTGGCTTCGCGCAACGCCGACTTTCTTTTGCCGATGATCTTGATGTCGGTGAACAAAGGCGTCGCTTTGCTGAAAGATGACCTGGAGCATGGCATAAAGGATCCGGCACAGACCTATTCCCGCTCCATGTACACCGAAGCGACCGCTTCTTTGACGCACGATGAATGGCTCAAGGTCAATGACATGATCCGCTTTATGCTGGATTCCCGTGATTCCGCAGGAAAAGAAGGCGCAAAAGAATACACGTTTTCGCTTTTGACGTATGAAAGCGAAAAAAAACCTGCCGACGATTGATGCCGGCAGGTTTTTGTTATTCATTCAGATGGTCCGCTCCTATTTTCGGCATGGAGCGGATTTTTTTATTCGCCGTAAAGTACAGCGCAATCACCGCCAGCCCTGCCCCGCCGAGCAGCATCATATTCCCTGCCCCGATCAGCGGCGCAAAAATTCCTCCAAGGAGTGCGCCGAGCGGCATGGAGGACACGAGGACGCTGTCGATGATCGACGACACGCGCGCCAGCTTGTCTTCGTCGATGGCCGTCTGCAAAAAGGTGATGAACAGGATGCTCATCATGCCGAACGGCACAAAAGCGAGCCCGAAGAAGAGAATGGATGCCCATAAATTGCCGGTAAGCACCGAAAACGTCCATAACAGGAATGAACAGCCTGGCAGCACAATCATCAGCCGACCTAGCGGATACCTCATCAGTTTCGGCACCACTGCGGTTCCGATCAAATTGCCGATTGTCAGCGCGAGGATCAAATAGCCATAGACAGCGCCGCCTCCGCGTTCTGCGGCATAGACAGGCAAAATGGCGCTTGTGATGCCGAAGGAAAAGTTCGCGACAAGAAACGGCATGCAGACGACCAGCAAGCCTCCTGTGAAAAAGTAGCTGAATCCTTGCTTCAGGCTCTTGCGGTAGCTAGGCCAGTCCATTTTCTGCGGCGCCGGCCGCTGCTGTTGAGGGCGGTTGGTTTTCAGAAAGCCAAAGAAAAAAGCGGCGGCCAGGTAGGTCAAGGCATTGTAAAGATAAATGCCGCCGATGCCGATAAACAGAATCGAACCGGCAAATGCCGCTTTCATGGCTATGTCGACCAAAAGGTGCGAGCTAGCAGCCAGGGAGTTGAATGCGCCTCTTTGCTCTGCCGGCACAATTTCCGGTACGACGGCTATTTCTGCAGTGCCTTGGAAATTCTCAAGAAATGAAATCAGGAACAAAATAGCTAATACCAGCCAAACCGATTCAACGCCAACGAGCATCCCTGCTGGAATGGCGAGCATGAGGAGAAACTGAAAATATTGTGCGAAGACCAATACCTTCTTTTTATTGAGCTCTTCGATGATCGGCCCAAACAGGAAATTCAAGGTTTTTGGAATCATCACAATGGCGGCAGCCAATCCCGTATAAAAAGGATTTCGCGTCAATTCAAAGACATACCAAATGACCGCCACCTCATACAAGCTATCTCCCGAAACGGAAACCAGCCGCCCCAACCATAGATTGCGTATTGCAGCATTTTTTAACATTAGTTCACCCCTTATAATATTTTATCGTTAAAATTAATTTTAACGATAAAAATACAAGAGTCAAACATCATTAAAAATTATTTTTACGCAAAGCGGAAATAAGAACGCAAAAAAAGAAGAGCAGTATCTCCCCGCTCTTCCCTCTCTTTGAAGCTAAATCAGTTGTTATTTGCGTTTGCGTTTATTGAATGTGTAAATTCCGAATACGAAAGCCAGCGGTACGATGACGATCAAAGCGAATACCGCGAGCACGCCAATGATATTAAGCAAATTAGCATCCATAGCCCTTGTCTCCTTTTGCATTGTCTTCATGTACGTTCCCTCTATTACGATACCACAGATGCCTAGTTTAAGCGCCGAAGCTACCGGGCCTGACTTTCACTGTTTATTCTCCCCATTATAATCGTATTGCAATAGCGGCCACCGGAAAGAAGTTTGTCGTTCTTTAGAACCCCTTCGACGCTGAAGCCCATTTTTTCGTATAATCGGATGGCTATAACATTGCTTTCGACAACGCTCAAGGCGATTTTGGTTATGCCGTTTGAGTCAGCCCAGCGGATTGATTCCTGGAGCAGATTCCGGCCAATGCCAAGTCCCCAATATGGTCGCAGGATCATGATGCCGAATTCCACCTTATGCAAAGAACGTTTGAGATGGCTTCCCTGGCAGCGGGAAAAGCCCGCAAGCTTCCCACCCGTCTCCGCTACGAGAAACAGGCTGCGGCTGCTCTCCGTGTCCAATGCAATCAAACGAGCGAAAGCGTCCCGATCCATGAAGTCTTCTCCGGGCTCCCTGTCCAGGTTTTCAGTTTCCCCATCCGCCTGCAGCCGCAGCCTGGAAAGTTCCTCTGCATCCCGCTCCTCAGCTAGCCGAATGGCGTAAGCTGATCCGTTTGCGTTGAATTCTCTTTGCGCCCATTTCATTTTTATTATCCCCCCTTATA
This sequence comes from Planococcus sp. APC 3906, assembly GCF_030407685.1. Taxonomy (NCBI): domain Bacteria; kingdom Bacillati; phylum Bacillota; class Bacilli; order Caryophanales; family Caryophanaceae; genus Planococcus; species Planococcus sp. APC 3906. The sequence continues at coordinate 4,476 of NZ_JASDCW010000042.1, forward strand.
CGGACCCTTTCACGCTTCCTTATAAAAGAAAAAGTCCTTTGAAAACCATAAGCCGATGCCGTATAGCCCCAATCCGATAAACGCCGGCAATAAATGAATGAACGTCGTGTAGCCGATGAGGTAATGCACGGAAATTGCCGCGCTAAATGCCGGAATTCCGCCGAACAGAAACGTCTGCCAGACCCATTTTTCCCCTTGCCGGAAACCCCAAAGCGCCAACATCAGCACCAGCAACCCGACGCTGAAAAGTGCACTGCCGAAGCCTGCGCGGTCATGCGCAATCACTGGGATCAGCCGGCCGTTGAGCGACGCCAGCTGTTCAGGCGGCATGCAGATATAGGCGATGTCGGTCGCGACAAAGACGCCCGTTACGCCGATCAGCGAAATGACCAGCCCGCCAATTGCCAATGCAACGCCAAGCGACACAAAAGCGAGCTGGCCCCAAAGGCTCCGTTTCCACGCTTTGTGGTTCGTGCGGTTTTCCGATTTCGGCTGCTCGTTCAGCGGCTTCGATGCTTGGAAGCCTTTCCAGAACAGCGGCAGCAAAATCAGCCACAACAAGCCGTGCAGCCAGTCGAAATAACCGAAGCCCAAAAACAGCAGGATGCCGAGGAACCCGACCGCTCCGGCGATGTGGATCGCGCTTTTCGCCCAGTGCAGGCCACGCCGGACGCCGTGGCGCGCAAGCTGCATGTAAATCAAACCGCCCGAAATCATCGTGCCGGCAACCGTCATGCGGTCATGCTGCATGAAACGGTAGATCCGCGGATTCAGCGCCATCAGCTCTTCCCGCGTCAAGCGCAGGAATTTCTCGTCGTACGGCAGCACAACAACCGTCAGGCTGACAATCAACGCTGCGACGCCAGCAAGCACCATGATGAAGCCGAACAGCCAGTGCCAATGCCAGCCGCTATGAGACGCTTTTTGCGGCTCTCGGTCGTGGAGGAGGGCCTCATTGATCCGTTTTGGCAATCCCGGACCGGTTTCGGTGTAGCCGCTGGACAACATGACCGCGTCAGCACCGGAGCGGAAAAGCGTGACGGCGTCCACGGGTTCAGCAATGCCGCCAACCGTAATGACCGGTAAATGAAGTTCCGTTTTTAGGCTCTTTACTGCCGCGCCTATTTCAGCCGTCTGGCCATCAGGAAATTCGTGCCAAAAGGTGACTCGACGCTGCGTTCTTCGACCAGGATGCCATCGATCCAGCCGTTTGCGGCCAATTCGCTAAGGCGCGGGAGATCGAGGTTTGCATGATTGCATGCGTATAGGAGCGGCTTGTTCCCTGCCGCGTGCCTCAATGCTTGAAAGTCGTTCGCGGTGAAAGGGTTAGCCGTGATGAAAGCGTCGCCTGAATCACGCAGACTCGCTGTGATTTGGAGTGTTTCCTCTATAGAAGCCTCTGGATCGATGCGGATCAGCAATGGTTTCTTGAAGTTTTTTAACTTAGCGCGTGTTTCATTTACCCCACGCGATTCCCCTTGGCGGGAAAACGCGATCCTGCCGGTGGTTTCATTAAAATGGACAGCCTTGCCGTTTTGAGGCTCTGCCGATACTGGACCGACTTCGATAAAGCCGAAGCCCAAATTACCGAATGCGGCCGTTCCGGCGAGTAAAGGGTCGATTTTTCCACTCAAGCCGACCGGATTCGACAACGCAAGCCCCGCGACAACCGACTGCAGCTTTTCCGAAGGCTCGGTATGGCCCAGTATTTCAATGAATGCGCCGCCTCCGGGGAACGAAGAAACCGCGTTCATGCCGCGGTGGATAAAGTTTCTGCTCTTTGCAGCCGGCATTTTATCGAGCGCCGGCTTAAAAATCGTATGGTACGTCCAATCCGGCAAGCTAATCACTTCCTGATATTCAGTCTGTTTCAATCATACACAGAAAATTCCAGTTCTGCCAGACGAGAATCTACGCGGAATCGATATTGTGGCAGGCAGAATGCGTTTATGCGCGCTCAGGAAGATTTACGTGCGTTCAGAAAGATTTATGCGCGTTCACAACAATTTACGAGCGCCCAGCGAATTTTACGCGCGTTTAGCCGCGCAACGCCAATAAACGCCACAAAAAGCCGGCTCCTCGAACGAGCCGGCTTTTCCCATTTCATCAATTCACTTTTTTCGAGCTGTTCCAGTACATTTCACGCAAGCGGAATTTCTGCAGCTTACCGGTTGCCGTCTTCGGCAGCGCTTCAACAAAATCGATCGATTTCGGCGTCTTGAAATGCGCCATGTTCTCACGCGTGTAAGCGATGATGTCCTGTTCGGTGCACGTTGCGCCCGGATGCAGCACGATGATGGCTTTCGGCACCTCGCCCCATTTCTCGTCCGGCACCGCGATAACGGCCACCTCCAGGATATCCGGATGCTTGTACAGGACGCCTTCGATTTCAGTCGACGAAATGTTTTCGCCGCCGGAAATGATCATGTCTTTGATGCGATCTTGGATTTCGATATAGCCGTCCGGATACGTCACCGCCAAATCCCCCGTATAGAACCAACCGTCGCGAATCGCTTCAGCCGTCTTCTCGGGATCTTTGTAATAGCCGCTCATGACGACGTTGCCTCGAGTGACGATTTCGCCAAGCTCTTTGCCGTTCCACGCCACTTCGCGGCCGTCTTCCTGGCTGACGACTTTCGTTTCACCGTTGAACGCGAGTTCGATGCCTTGGCGCGCTTTGATGTTCGCCTGCTCATCTGGCGACAGCGAGTCAAAGGCTTTATGCCATTCGCAATAAAGGATGAACGGCGACGTCTCCGTCAAGCCATAAACGTGCATCATGTTTAAACCGAGCACTGCTTGCGCCTTAGCAATCAACGCTGCAGCCGGAGGAGCTCCTGCTGTCGCCATGCGGGGGCTGGTGGTGATCTTGACTTCTTTCGCTTTCGGTTCATTGACAAGCATGTTGACAACGGTCGGTGCACCGCATAATAACGACACATTATGCTTTTCAAAAAGCTCCAAAATGAGCGGCGGATCCACTTTGCGCAGGCAGATATGCGTGCCGCCTGCAGCCGTCAGCGCCCACACGCCGCCCCAGCCGTTAGCGTGGAACATTGGCAAGGTGTGCAAATAAACATCGTCATGCACGACATTCAAATGGTACATGAAATTGGCGGCATTCAAGTAATTCGCACGATGCGTCAGCATGACGCCTTTCGGATTCGACGTTGTTCCGCTCGTGTAATTGAGCGTCAGCATCTGGTTCTCGTCGATATCGACTGGCGCCAGCACAGAATCTGCCGGAATCTCGCTGATGAATTCCTCGTACGAAACGCCTTCAAGCGCAGAGTCATGGCCCGGCACATCGACGATAATGAATTTTTCGAGCGGCAGGCTATGCTGAATCCCTTCGATCAACTTGCCGAACTCCGCGTCGACGATGATCATTTTCGCGTCGCTGTGGCGGATGATGTACTCAAGGTCTTTGGCGACCAGCCGGTAATTGAGCGGCACCATGACGGCTCCAAGCTGGCAGATGCCATAGAAGCATTCCAGCATATAATGGGTGTTCGGCAACATGACCGCGATATGGTCGCCTTTTAAAATCCCGGCTTTTTGGAGTGCGAACGCCAACTGGTCCGTGCGCTTTCCGAATTCCTTGTATGTAAACTTCTTGTCTTCATCGATGACCGCAATTTTCTCCGGGTAATACTTGATGGCGCGGCGCTTCCAATCTAACGGCGTCAATGGTGCAAACATGGTCATTTCCCCTTCCGGTATCTGTAGTATTCAAAACTGTTATATAGCAAGTATATGGACCTGGTAAAACTGTGTCAACGAAGTAGTCGGAATTTATCAAATATTAAACAACTGAACCACGTAGGTATTATTTTAGTTTACATAATTAAAATATTTATTACATAAGAACTTGTTTATGTATAGATTTATAAGAGAAGAAAAATAAGCAAATTCTAGATTACATAATATTTATATTAAATTCATAAGTATATGATTATATATAATCCCTCCTACCTTTTTAGAGTTTAATACAAGCAAAAAAAGAGAGGATCCACAAGTGTGGACCCTCCCTTCCCTTCACCTTATTCACGCCTGCTCTTTTGGAGCGGGCATTTCTTTTTTGTATACTGCTGTCACTTTTCCATCCGAGCTCTCATCCACAATGAATGAGCCGTTCGAATAGCGGTCAACTGTTTTTAATGCGGTTGCCGCAAGTGGAAGCCGGACGCCTTTTGCTGTTTCCATCAAGATTTCCTCTGAACCGGATACCGACAAGACGCAGACGACACGGTGGGGATTCGATTTCAATTCCCGCAGCATGACGACGCCGCGTTTCGCGCGGCTTCCGATTTCAAATTCTTGAAGCTTCATCTTCTTGGCAGCTCCACGCTGCGTGACCAATACCAGGTCCTGCTTTTGCTGCGGATCGATCATGATAGCCGATACGACGGTATCGCCGTCTTTCAAGTTCACGCCTTTTACCCCTGCTGTACGTAGTCCCGTTATCGGAATTTCTTCGAGCGGGAAGCGTACACCATAAGCTTGGTTCGTTGCAATGAACAATTCGGTCTCTTTCGTGACGACTCCGGCAAAAATCATTTTGTCGTCGCCTTTGAGGTTCATCGTCTTGATGGCACGCGAGTAGCGCTGGATGTGATAATCCTTTAATGCCGAACGCTTCACCATGCCGTTTTTCGAAACGGTCAGGATGCTGGCGTCGGCATCGAAGTTCTCAAACGGATAAACCGCCAAAATCGATTCGTTCGGTTCCAGCTGCACGATGCTCGATAAATGCTGGCCAAGGTCTTTCCACTTGATGTCCGGAAGTTCGTTGATCGGCTGGTAAACGAAATTTCCGCTAGTTGTGAAGATCAGGATCGTGTGCTGCGTATTCAAATTGCGCTCGAACAACAGATGGTCAGAATCTTTCATTGCAAAATCCTGGCCGTTCGATGCTGCATGGGAACGCGGGCTGGTCCGTTTCACATAGCCTTCTTTCGTCACGGTCACCACGACGTCCTCACTTGGAATCAGCAATTCACGTGTGATGGTGATTTCCTGAATTTTGTCTTCGATGACCGAACGGCGCGGTTCTGCAAATTGTTTGCGGATGACGGCCAATTCTTTTTTGATGACATTTTTCAGCTTCGTGGCACTTGTCAAAATCCCAGTCAATTCGGCGATGAGTTTTTTCAAGCTGTCCGCTTCGTTGCGCAATTCCGTGATGTCGGTGTTCGTCAAGCGGTATAGCTGCAAGCTGACGATCGCTTCCGCTTGCGCCTCAGAAAAGGCGAATGAAGAAATCAAGTTGTTCTTCGCATCGCGTTTGTCTTTTGACGCGCGGATTGTTTTGATGACTTCATCGAGGATCGACAACGCTTTGATCAAGCCTTCGACGATGTGCATGCGGTCGTTCGCTTTTTGCAAATCGAATTCCGACCGTTTCGTGATGATTTCTTTCTGGTGAATGATGTAAGCGTCAAGCGACGTCTGCAGCGTCATCATCGTTGGCCGGCGTTTGTGGATGGCGACCATATTGAAGTTATAGCTCACTTGAAGATCCGTATTTTTATACAAGTAGTTCAAGATGCCATTGGCGTCCATGTCTTTTTTCAATTCGATGACGATGCGCAGGCCGGTTCTGTCGGATTCATCGCGGACTTCCGAGATGCCTTCGAGTTTGCGGTCGAAGCGCTGGTCATCGATTTTTTTAATCATGCTGGCTTTATTGACTTCAAAAGGAATTTCGGTGATGACGATTTGCTCTTTGCCGCCTTTAAGCGGTTCGATATCCGCTTTCGAGCGGATGATGATCTTGCCTTTACCGGTTTCATAAGCTTTGCGGATGCCGTCGACGCCTTGAATGATACCGCCTGTCGGAAAATCCGGCCCTTTGATGACCGTCATCAGCTCTTCAACCGTCGCGTTCGGATTGTCCATGCGCATAAGCACAGCGTCAAGCACTTCGTGCAACGCGTGCGGCGGGATATCCGTCGCGTAGCCGGCAGAAATACCGGTCGAACCGTTCACCAGCAAGTTCGGGAAACGCGATGGCAAGACCGTCGGCTCCATATCCGAATCATCAAAGTTCGGGATGAATTCAACGGTGCGCTTGTCGATATCGCGCAGCAATTCGCCGGCAATCGCCGACAAACGCGCTTCGGTGTAACGCATCGCAGCTGGCGAGTCGCCGTCCATCGAACCGTTATTGCCGTGCATTTCAACTAACATGTGGCGCACTTTCCAGTCCTGGCTCAAGCGCACCATCGCTTCATACACGGATGTATCACCGTGCGGATGGTAGTTGCCGATTACGTTACCGACCGTTTTAGCGGATTTCCGGAACGCTTTATCATTGGTATTGCCTTCTTTGTACATGGCATATAAAATCCGGCGCTGAACAGGTTTCAACCCGTCGCGCGCATCCGGAAGTGCGCGGTCCTGGATGATGTATTTACTGTAACGCCCAAACCGATCGCCGATGACTTCTTCTAATGGCAGATCTTGATAACGTTCGGTTTGTGTCATACAACTTCCTCCTCAGCATGAATTAAATCATTTTCCAAAATGTTGCCGTCTTCTTCCATACCGAAGTCGACGTTGTTTTCGATCCATAAGCGGCGCGGCTCCACTTTATCGCCCATCAGCGTTGTGATGCGGCGTTCAGCGCGTGCCCCGTCTTCAATCGTGACGCGGATCAACGTCCGGGTTTCCGGATTCATCGTGGTTTCCCATAATTGGTCGGCGTTCATCTCACCAAGACCTTTATAGCGCTGCAGCATATAGCCTTTGCCCACTTTTTTCGTGGATGCTTCCAGGTCAGCTTCCGTCCAGGCGTAATCGACCACTTCTTTTTTGCCGACGCCTTTTGATACTTTGTAAAGCGGCGGCAATGCGATAAACACTTTGCCCGCTTCGATAAGAGGCTTCATGTAGCGGAAGAAGAACGTCAGCAACAGCACTTGGATGTGCGCGCCATCGGTATCCGCATCGGTCATGATGATGATTTTGTTATAGGCGATGTCCGCCACCGAAAAATCCGCCGCCACTCCGCCGCCGATTGCGTGGATGATCGTCGAAATCTCTTCGTTTTTCATGATGTCTTCGAGCTTCGCTTTTTCGGTATTGACGACTTTCCCGCGCAGCGGCAAGATCGCCTGGAATGTGCGGTCGCGGCCTTGCTTCGCTGAACCGCCGGCCGAGTCGCCCTCTACGAGGTACAATTCGTTCTTCGAGGCATTGCGGGATTGCGCCGGCGTCAATTTGCCGGACAATAACGCATCCGATTTCTTGCGCTTTTTGCCATTGCGGGCATCTTCGCGTGCTTTCCGTGCAGCCAGGCGCGCTTGTGACGCGCGAATCGCTTTGCGGACGAGCGATGCGCTCAAATCAGCGTTTTCCTCCATGAAATACATGAGCTTCTGCGACACGACTGCGTCGACAATGCTGCGGGCTTCACTCGTACCGAGCTTGCTTTTCGTCTGCCCTTCGAATTGGAGCAGCGCTTCCGGAATGCGGACCGAAATAATCGCGGCCAAACCTTCACGGATATCCGAGCCTTCCAAGTTCTTATCTTTGTCTTTCAGTAAATTGATTTTTCGTGCGTAATCGTTGAAGACACGCGTCATCGCTGCTTTTGCGCCGGTTTCGTGGGTCCCGCCGTCGCGTGTGCGGACGTTGTTGACGAACGACAAGATCGTTTCGGAATAGCCATCGTTGAACTGGAACGCGAACTCGACTTCGAGCTCGTCCTGATGGCCTTCGATATAGGCGACTTTATGCAAGACGTCTTTTTCTTCGTTCAAATACCCAACAAAAGCTTCGATGCCGGTTTCATAGAAAAACGTGTCCTGCGTACCATTGCGCTTGTCCGTCAAATCGATTTTCAAGCCTTTTAACAGGAACGCCGATTCGCGCAGGCGCTCACTCAAGGTTTCGTAATTGTATTTTGTCACGGAAAAAATCGATTCATCCGGCAGGAAATGGATTTCGGTGCCGGTTTCTTTTGTCGTTCCGATTTCTTCAAGCGTCGTGACCGGTTTTCCGCCATTTTCGAAGCGCTGGCGGTATTTCTTGCCATCGCGGTGAATCGTCACTTCCAGGAATTTGGACAATGCATTGACGACCGATGCGCCGACTCCGTGTAGCCCGCCGCTTGTTTTATAGCCGCCTTGCCCGAATTTGCCGCCTGCGTGGAGCACGGTCAAAATGACTTCCGGCGTCGGTTTGCCGCTGCGGTGCATTCCCGTCGGCATGCCGCGTCCGTGGTCGCGGACGCTCAAACTATTGTCTTCGTGGATCGTTACGCTGATTTTGTCGCCGAATCCGGCAAGTGCTTCATCCACCGAGTTGTCGACGATTTCGTACACCAAATGGTGCAGGCCTCTGGCATCTGTCGAACCGATATACATACCCGGGCGTTTTCTAACGGCGTCTAGGCCTTCGAGTACTTGAATTGCTTCTTCGTTGTATGCCGTATTTTTCGTTTTGGCCATTCTTTTTTCCCTCCAACAAAACATCTGTTCGCATTTCTTTATCTTTTAATCGTATCGCCATCCGGCACTTCTGTCAATAATCATAGAAAAAGAGAGCCAGGTGCCCTCTTATCCTAAAAAAGCCTTTATTTGAGGATAGCGTGTTCCACTTTGATGCAGCGGTCCATGATCACCGTATAGCCTGCATCGGTTAAGTCATCGAATACCGCTTCGTCCACCACATTCAATTGGGTCCAGAATACCGGAGCGTCGATAGCTTTGAAATCCCGCGCCAGTTCAGGCAGAAATTCACTGCGGCGGAAGACATTGACGATATCGACCGGTTCCGGGATATCCGCTAACGTCGCGTAGCTTTTCTCGCCGAGCACGTTGTCCGCTCTCGGATTCACCGGGATGATCCGGTAGCCCGCCCGCTGCATCGCTTCCGACACCATATAAGAGGTGCGGTCAGGATTCGGGCTCAAGCCCACTACAGCGATTGTTTTGGAATCATCAAGAACTTTTTTGATTTTTTCACGGCTTGGATTGTGCATGCAATTCACCTGTCCTTTTATTCTATCATACATGATTTTTGCTGCGTTGTTGAATAAACGATCGGATATTGTTCAATGAAGTCGCTTCATGTTAAACTAAAAAAACAAATACGTATGGCCCAAAGGAGTTTTTCATGGACATTTTGCTTCCCCTTATTTTAGCTTACTTGCTCGGTTCGATCCCATCCGCATTATGGGTCGGGAAATTGTTTTACAAAACGGATATCCGCACGAAAGGCAGTGGGAATCTAGGGGCCACCAACACCTTCCGTACACTCGGCGCAAAAGCGGGCATCGCCGTAACGATTCTCGATATTCTGAAAGGGACCGCCGCAACCATGATTCCGCTTTACATCGACACACCGATCCACCCGCTCGTCTTCGGCGTCATTGCGGTCATTGGCCATATGTACCCGGTCTTTGCGAAATTCAAAGGCGGAAAAGCGGTTGCCACATCCGGCGGCATCCTTCTTGGCTATCAATGGCCATTGTTCCTTTTAGCGGTCGCAGTATTGCTGATTGCCCTAAAAATTACAAAAATGGTTTCGTTGTCTTCCATTATTTTAGCAGTAGTTGCAGTTATTTATACAGTTATTTATACATTTTATTCAGAAGATTATCCATTTTTAATTGTCATACTCATTTTGGCGAGCTTTATCATCTACCGCCACCGGGCGAATATCGCACGGATCAAGGCCGGCACAGAGCCGAAAATCAAATGGTGAAATGCCATTGAAAGGGCGTGCAGCGCATGCAGATCAACATCAGTGAAGATGCATTCGAATGGTTCTCGAAAGAAATGGAAGTAGAAGCTGGAGACAAAGTCCGATTTTTCGTCCGCTACGGCGGCTCAAGTAAATTGCAGCCGGGCTTCTCGCTCGGTGTAACGAAAGACCATCCCGGAGAAGCGGCAGTCAGCATCGAACAAGACGACGTCACTTATTACATCGAAGAAACCGACCTCTGGTATTTTGACGGCCACGATTTGCTGGTGAGCGTCAACGACGACTTGAAAGAATTGGCTTACGATTACAAAAAAGACAACGCGTGAGAAACTTCACGCGTTGTCTTTTTTGAATTTATGCAATTGGTGCAGCATGTTTTCTTCGGTCAAAATGCGGACTTGGTGTTCTCCGAACAAGTCGAAATGCGGATAATTATTGCGCAAGTCCATCCATTCTGGCTTCAAGCCGTATTGGCGTCCCCATTGTTCGAGCTTGTCCAGATCGCTGCAGCCGACTTTCGTCACCGTCGAGCAGCCCACGAACCGCTCATCCACCCAATAATGCGTCAAAAAGGCAATTTTTCCTTCTTCCACATCGAGCTTCCAGCGCACCAGCTCTTCGCGCTTAATTCCGAACGCCATCCGAATCCTTCCTTTTCACTTCTTCGTATTTTTCATGCCATTCCGGAAACGTCTTTTGGATCGACACCGGACGGAACGTCTCTTTTTTCACCACAACGTGCTCCGACACTGCTTTTGCTGCAAGCGTGCCGTCTTCATGCAAAATTTCATAGCCGTATTTCGTGCGCAGGCGGCCGTGTTCTTCAACCCACGTGCGGACAAGCGCCTTCTGGCCATAGCGCATCGGTGCCTTGTATTGGATCGACACATCCGTAACCGGTGACAGGTAGCCTTCACTCTCCATCCCCGCGTAAGTAAAGCCTAAGTCTTCAATCAGCTTTGTCCGGCCGATCTCCAGCCAAATGATGTAATTGGCGTGGTAGACAACGCCCATTTGGTCGGTTTCCGCATAGCGGATCTCTATCTCTTTTTCACTAATAAACATTCTTCCTTCACCTCTCCTTTCAGTATACAAGAGTATGAATGGAATAAAAAAAGAAAAGCCTGTCTGTTACAAGTAAAAACGACTGTTAGCAGCTGATAAAGCTGTTCTACTTGTAAAATTAAGTATTTACTTCCCTTGCCTCACAAAATACTTTCCATCCCCCTACGCAAAAAAAAGCGTCCTGGAAACAATCCCAGGACGCTTTTTTATGAATTTATTACACTTCCAGCAATTTGTTGCGGAGTACCATCTGAAGGATCCCACCGTGGCGGTAGTAATCAACTTCCACTTCTGAGTCGAAACGAGCAAGTACTTCAAAAGTAGTTACGTCGCCGTTTTCAGCAGTTGCAGTCACTGTCAGGATATCGCGTGGTTTCACGGTATCAGACAAGTTGACAGAGATGGATTCGCGGCCAGTCAAGCCAAGGACTTCAGCGTTTTGGCCGTTCAAGAATTGAAGCGGCAAGACGCCCATCATCACCAAGTTCGAACGGTGAATCCGCTCGTAGCTTTCAGCAATAACCGTTTTGATGCCGAGTAGGAATGTACCTTTGGCAGCCCAGTCGCGAGACGAGCCCATGCCGTAGTCTTTTCCTGTCAAGATCGCAAGGCCAGTGCCTTGTTGCTGGTATTTCATCGCTGCATCGTAGATTGCCATCGTTTCACCAGTCGGCCAGTACGTAGTGTAACCGCCTGTAGTACCTGGTGCAACCTGATTGCGGATGCGGATGTTCGCGAACGTTCCGCGCATCATCACTTCATGGTTCCCGCGGCGTGAGCCGTAAGAGTTGAAGTTGCGAGGCTCGACGCCTTTTTCACGCAAGTATTTACCTGCTGGCGTATCTTTGCCGATTGCCCCAGCTGGTGAAATGTGGTCAGTCGTGATCGAGTCAGCGAACTTAGCCACTACGCGCAAGTCAGCCAATGGCTGGATCGGAGCCGGTTCTTTCGAAAGGCCGTCGAAGAATGGCGGGTTCTGGATATAAGTCGAATCTTCGTCGAATTCGTACAACGCATCGTCGTTTGTCTTGATTGCGTTCCATGCTTCGTTCTCGCTGAATACGTGCTCGTATTCTTTGCGGAACAATTCAGGCGTTACAGTGTTGTGTACGACTTCTTTCACTTCTTCAGTTGATGGCCAGATGTCTTTGAAGAACACATCGTTGCCTTCTTTGTCTTTGCCGATTGGGTCAACAGCGAAGTCGATATCAACTGTTCCAGCTAGTGCATAAGCGACTACGAGCATCGGAGACGCCAAGTAGTTGGCTTTGACTAGCGGGTGGATACGCCCTTCAAAGTTACGGTTACCGGAAAGTACAGAAGAAACCAGCAAATCGTTGTCTAGAATCGCATCTTCGATTTCAGGCAATAATGGGCCTGAGTTACCGATACATGTTGTACAGCCGTAGCCGACAAGGTTAAAGCCGATTTGGTTCATGTAATCAAGCAAACCGGAATCGTTCAAGTAGCCAGTTACAACTTTAGAACCTGGCGCCAATGAAGTTTTCACGTATGCAGGCGGCGTCAAGCCTTTTTCAACCGCTTTTTTAGCGACCAAACCAGCGCCCAGCATTACGTATGGGTTCGATGTATTCGTACAAGATGTGATAGCGGCAATTGCAAGCGCCCCTGTCTTCATCTCAGCAACGCGGCCGTCTTTGAAGTTGACCGTCGCTGATTTCGCGATTTCATTCGCATCAAGCGCAAAACCGTGCGGGCCTTCAGGAGCCGTTACCGCTTTGTTGAACTCAGTCTTCATTTGAGACAATGGAATCAAATCTTGTGGGCGTTTCGGTCCAGCAAGGTTCGGTTCGATTGTTGAAAGGTCCATTTCCACAACGTCTGTGTAGATCGGATCTTCGTTCTCAACTGTGAAGAACATGTCGTTCGCTTGCAAATATGCTTTTGTGATCGCGATTTGTTCTGTTGTACGTGCAGTCAAACGCATGTAGTTAAGAGCTTCTTCGTCAACTGGGAAGAATCCGCAAGTTGCGCCGTATTCAGGAGCCATATTGGCAATCGTCGCACGGTCAGCAAGCGGCAATTTCGTAACGCCAGGTCCGAAGAACTCGACGAATTTGCCGACTACGCCTTTTTTACGCAATTCTTCAGTCACTTTAAGCGCTAAATCGGTAGCTGTTGCACCGTTTGGCAATTCGCCAGTCATTTTCACGCCGATAACTTCTGGAATCGGGAAGTAAGAAGGCTGTCCAAGCATGCCCGCTTCTGCTTCAATTCCGCCAACGCCCCAGCCAAGTACGCCGATTCCGTTGATCATTGTCGTATGTGAATCTGTTCCGACCAATGTATCCGGGAATGTTTCAAAAGTGCCGTCTTCGTTCGGTACAGCGTGGACAACGTTCGCCAAGTACTCAAGGTTAACTTGGTGTACGATACCTGTTGCTGGTGGAACTGCACGGTAATTGTCATAGGCTTTTTGTGCCCAGTTGAGGAATTGGTAACGCTCCGCATTGCGGTCGAATTCAAGTTCCATGTTGATGCGCAAAGCATCTTCAGTGCCGTAGTTGTCTACCTGCACCGAGTGGTCGATTACCAAATCAACCGGAATTTCCGGGTTAATCTTGTCTGGGTCTCCACCAAGTTTCGCCATTGCGGAACGAAGTGCTGCCAAGTCAACGACTACAGGTACTCCAGTGAAATCCTGCAAGATGACGCGTGAAGGTTTGAATGGAACTTCTGCTTCTTTGTTCGCATCCTTGCCCCATTTTGCCAATTCTTCTACGTGCTCGTCTTTGATGACGTATCCGTCATGCTGGCGCAGCACGGATTCCAAAAGTACTTTAATCGAATAAGGAAGCCGTGATACTTTCGCGATTCCTGCTTCTTCTAATGCAGCTAAACGGTAAAAGTTATACGTTTTGCCATTGAGCTCAAAAGAAGTGCGGCTGTTGTGCAAACTGCTTTTTGCCATGATCATGTTCCTCCTTTAAATCTTCTGAAAAGGCTTATAATAGAGTCTTTTCTCCTCTTCCATCATAACGAAAACAAAAGCATAAGTAAATTACATTAAAATTATAGAATGTGATAAGTTTTTCGAATTACCTTTTTGGTTATCATTTGATTTTTTCGATGGTTTTTTCCAATTGCTTCAAATGGCGTTTTTCATGCAGGCCGATAAACGGAAACCATTGGATGAGCGGCACTTGGCCGAACACCGGATGCTTCATCGATTTGTTTTCAAGCACGTCTTCGGTCGTCCCGTCATAAATGCTGTCAAGCAGCAAACGCGATTTAACGAGGCGCGATTTCATGTCATCAAGCGGAATAAATTCTCCGCTCGGCGCTACCGGCGCAGGTGCATCCACTTTCACCATCCGGCTGACCGTCAACTGGATCGGCTTTTTCATCACTTTCTCATTGCGCTCCGATGCCAGTTCCCGGGATATGTTTTTGGCGATGTACGATTCCATCAAATTCAAGTGTTCCAGTATTTCCATCGGCGACCATTCGCCTTCCGCCGGTTTCTGGTTGAGCTTATCATCCGACAAGCCATTGACAGCATCCAGCACTTCTCTTCTGATCTTTTCGTTGTCTTTTTTATACATTCGT
>NZ_JASDCW010000043.1:0-18155 GCF_030407685.1 Planococcus sp. APC 3906
GTTCGCGGGTGTAGTTTAGTGGTAAAACCTCAGCCTTCCAAGCTGATGATGAGAGTTCGATTCTCTTCACCCGCTCCATTTTTTATTCATACATATGGGCCTATAGCTCAGCTGGTTAGAGCGCACGCCTGATAAGCGTGAGGTCGATGGTTCGAGTCCATTTAGGCCCACCATACCATTCCGAAGTAGCTCAGTGGTAGAGCACCGCACTGTTAATGCGATGGTCGTAGGTTCGAGTCCTACCTTCGGAGCCATACTGGGGAAGTACTCAAGTGGCTGAAGAGGCGCCCCTGCTAAGGGTGTAGGTCGGGAAACCGGCGCGAGGGTTCAAATCCCTCCTTCTCCGCCAGTAATTGGCCCCTTGGTCAAGCGGTTAAGACACCGCCCTTTCACGGCGGTAACACGGGTTCGAATCCCGTAGGGGTCATCGCAAAAAGAGTTCTGCATTTCGATGCAGAACTCTTTTTTTGTACAATTTTTTAATTGTGGAAAACTAAATGAACTGGAAAGCCCGGCTGCCAAAAGTTCCTGGCGAGCCGGGCTTATTATTAGGGGACAGGAACAGGCTGCTTTTCGTTAACGGCCAGACTATGAACGATCATCCCAATCATTACAACGGCAATCCCAGCCCAGGCGATGGACGAAGGCAATGCAATCGACAGCACCCAGATTTCGCCGGCGAGAGCAAAAAGGACTTCTAATGATTGTGTGGCTTCTACAGCAGCCAGTTTTTTCATGTCTTTTCGTACCAAGTCTGTTGCTTGGAAAAATAGAACAGTCGCGATCACACCAGAGCAAACGGCAACTATCAAGGTTTGAACCATTTGTGAAGCATTCGGCAATCCTTCAGTAGCTAAGCCAAATCCCGATAAAAGCAGCCAAAAGGGAAGGCTTGCTATGGTCATGCCAAGGACCCGCTGATAAGCATCCAGACGCCCCTCGCACAGCGCCATCATTTTTCGATTGCCAAGCGGATAGGCGAACGATGCCAGCAGGACAGGGAAGAATCCCATAATAAAAGTTTGGATAGATATGCCTTGAGCATGTTCGAACTGCATCAAAAGCACACCGAGCAGAATAATCGAAGAGAGAGCCAGCCCCTTATAAGGAATCTGTTCTTTTATTCGCAGTGGGCCGTTTGCGGTTTGGACTGTCGTATAAAACAAGGGGACCAGCAGGGAACCCGAGATGATGGTGATCTGCCAGGATCCTGCAATGAGCCAGCCGGGTGAATAAGCTGCAGCGTAGCAGAGCGGGGCATAAAATAGGCCAAAACCGACAAAACTCCATAGGAGCCAGGACAATGGATTTTTTCTCATTTCGAGAATGAGTTCTTTTAAGTTCTTCCGCAAGGCAACAATCACCAGCAGAAAAGGAACCATGAAGAAATACCGCAGCGATGCGCTCCAAATCCAATGGCCGCCGCTTGCTTCCATGCTGGCGTTCAAAACAAATGTAAATGCGAAAAAGAATGCGGCACAAATTCCGATGGCAATCGGTTTCATAGAATATCTCCTCCGTATGTATAATGAAGCGGTCTTGAAATAACATTAAATATACCGCGTCCGAAAATAGCGGTCAATGAAAAAAAGGCTTCTGCTGGAAACAGAAGCCTTTTATCTATGCCAATAAATAATGGATAAGCAAACTACAGCCAAGCAAAAACGCGAATAGCGTGTTGATGATGCCGGTCGCTTTCATCGCAGGCATGACTTGAAGCGGTTCGTGGAAACGCTTGAAGGTTTTTACGACGCCGATCGCTTTTGGGGCACTTAAGAAAACGAGCAAAGACCAGAAAGTCAAATCTGCAAAAAGGACCAATGCCAGGATCCACAAATAGGACAAGAGGAAAAATGCTGCAAGGATGGTAACAGCTTTCTTTCTGCCGATGAGGATGGCAAGGGTTTTGCGTCCGCTGGCAGCATCCCCGACAATGTCACGGATGTTATTTGTCAGCATGATGGCTGCTACAAGCAATGTGCTTGGAATTGCCAGCATGGCAGCTTCTGCTGTGACGGTAGCCGTTTGGATATAGAAGGCGATGATCACGATCAGGAAGCCCATCACGACGCCGGAAAACAATTCGCCGAAAGGGGTGTAAGCAATCGGGTAGGGGCCGCCTGTGTAAAGGTAGCCAATCGCCATTGCGGCACCGCCGACTGCAAGGAGCCACCAGCTGGTCTGCGCACAAATCCAGATGCCAATTACTGCTGCGATCGCGTAAAGGATGAGCGCCAATGTCAAAACGGTTTTCGGTGTAACGCCGTTGCGTACAATCGCTCCACCAATGCCGACTGAATTTTCGTTGTCGAGTCCGCGGGCAAAATCGTAGTATTCATTGAACATATTGGTTGCTGCCTGGATTAAGAGGCTTGCAATCAGCATAGCCCAGAACAATGGCCAGTCGATCGGGGTGTGGTTCAGGGCGATCATGGTTCCTAAGAAAACGGGGGCGAAAGCGGCGGTCAATGTATGGGGGCGGGTCAGCTGCCACCATACACGCCAGCCGCTGTCCGCTTGAATGGAATGTGTCATTTCGTACATCTCCTTTAATTCTTTCCAATATATATTGTACCTTCAATTTCAAGGGAAATACAGCAAATGGTGTGCTGATTTCAACAGAAAGGGGTATGATAGAGGGTAGAGATTAAAAAGTGAAACAGGCTGGGCAGGATATGCACAGCTATAGAAAAACGGAGGGAATATGATGAATCCACAACAGTATTCATCGGCCGGCAAGTTGAAAGACACACGCTATATGGCGTATCAATTTTTTACAGAAACGATCGAAGTATCCCGAATGTCCGCATTGGCCTTTTTTGAAGCGGGTGAAGGACTGTTCAAAGGCAAGCGGATGTTTTGGCAGAATCGCGAAAAGACGTTTACATTGGTCGGCCTCGGGCATGCGCATGTCATGTCAACGCCGAACAGCCATGGGCGGTTCGAAGAGGTGAAACGCGAATGGCAGAGCCTGTGCCGGCAAATTGTCAACGAAGAGCATGAGGTACAGCCAATCTTGTTTGGCGGATTTTCCTTTGACCCTTTAAATAATACACAAAGCGTCTGGACGAATTTCCCTCAGGCTTATTTTGCGGTCCCGACTTTCCAGCTGACGATCCAGGACGACCGTGCTTATGTCAGCATCCACCTGATTACGAAAGATGATCATTCATTCAATGAATTCGATGCGCTGCGCAAAGAGCGGGATCGGCTGATCCACTCGGCACAAGTGTCCGAACTGAAAAGATATGGCAAACCGGTGGCCGTCAAATTGACGGAAATCAAAAAAGAGCGTTATTTGGAATCGATCGGCAAAGTGACGGAAATCATCAAGGCGAAGCAAGCGGAAAAAGTGGTGATTGCACGCGCCTTGAAGCTGCAATACGATAAACCGTTGTCTCCGGCTGCGGCCCTGTACCAGATATCGGAAGAACAGCCGGAAAGCTTTTTATTCGGCATGGAAGCACAAGATCAGTTTTTCTTTGGCGCAAGCCCTGAACGGCTGGTGAAAGTCAAAGACCGCCAAGCGCTATCAACATGCTTGGCAGGATCAATTCCCCGCGGCAAAACGGCTGAGCAAGACGCCAAATTGGGCGAAGAATTGCTTCAAGATAAGAAAAACCGCTCTGAACATCAATATGTTGTTAAAATGATCAGTAAAGTATTCAGTAAGCACAGTACGAACATCATTGTGCCAAAAATGCCGAAATTAATGAAAATCCGTGATATCCAGCATTTGTATACACCGGTGGAAGGTGAATTGGCGGAAGGCTCTACGCTGCTCGATTTGGTGAAGGACCTGCATCCGACGCCCGCGCTTGGCGGGGAACCGAAGCAGGAAGCGATGAGCTTGATCCGCCAGTATGAAACGATGAACCGCGGCTTTTATGCAGCGCCAATCGGCTGGATTGACGCAAAAGGGAACGGTGAATTCGCAGTTGCCATCCGCTCGGCCTTATTAAGTGGAAAAGAAGCATATTTATACGCGGGCGGCGGAATTGTCGAAGATTCCAGCCCAGAATCGGAATACGCAGAAACATGGGTTAAATTCAGACCGATGCTCCGTGCGCTTGGAGGCCAATTAAGTGACGAATCGTAAATTGTTGACTGAATATGTATCTGCATTTACCCATTCCCTTGTTTCTTCAGGAGTGTCGGACGCAGTCATCAGCCCGGGTTCCAGATCGACCCCGCTCGCTTATGCCTGCATGAAACAGGAAGGGCTTGCCGTCCATCGCCAAATAGATGAGCGGTCTGCTGGCTATTACGCATTGGGATTGGCAAAAGCATCCGGCAAGCCGGTCATGCTGCTTTGCACATCCGGGACAGCGGCTGCGAATTTCTTTCCCGCTATCGTGGAAGCGTATTACGCGCGAGTACCGCTGCTTGTTGTGACGGCCGACCGTCCGCATGAATTGCGGGAAGTGGGTGCGCCACAGGCCATCAACCAGATCAACCTTTTTGGTGCACATGTGAAGTGGTCAGCGGATTTGCCGATGCCGGAAGAAGACAACCGGCTCGACTTCCTGTCACGCCATCTGCACCGCTCTGTCGCATCAGCGAAAACGGAACCGAAAGGGCCGGTGCACCTGAATGTACCCTTCCGTGAACCGCTGCGCATCGATTTTGAACAAAGCTATGAGAGCAAAGGCGAGGTTGTCCACTTTGCCGGCGAGTCGGCATTGAGTGCGCAAGCTGAAAGCTTCTTGTTGGAGACGCTCGAATTGCAGCGAGGCTTGTTAGTGGTTGGGGAAATGCCAGAGCCATTGCCAGCTATATTCTGGGACTTTGCGGAGCGTTTGCAATGGCCGATTCTGGCCGATCCGCTGTCGAACTTACGCGCGAATACGGCAAAACAGCATCAACATGTGATCATCGACTCTTACGATGCATTGCTGAAAAACGAGTCTTTCAAATCGGCGATTCAACCGGAGGCGGTCATTAGGATAGGGCCTCAGCCGGTATCGAAGCCGTTGACGGCATTTCTGGCTGCTGTAAAACCGAAAATCTACGCCGTGATGGACGAAAGCCCGATGATGCGGGATGCCCAATCGGTCGTCACCCATCATCTCCAAGCTTCTGCAAAAAACTTATGGCAGCTGCCGCTTGGCCAACAAAAGGAATCGGCTTACCTGGCAGAATGGCAGAAAGGCTCTATGCTTTTCTGGCAGCTGGCGGATGAGCATTGTGAAACTGAGCTGGATGAAGGCGTCTTGGCTAAGGCATTTTTTGGAGAGCTGGACAAATGCAACCTCGTGATTGGCAGCAGTATGCCGATCCGTGACGTTGACACGTATTTCCGCACAACCGACAAGGACATCCTAATGTACGCAAACCGCGGAGCCAATGGCATCGACGGGGTCGTCTCGACGGCATTCGGTGTGCAGGCGGCGAATAAACGCCATACCTATCTGTACATCGGCGATTTGTCGTTCCTGCACGACATGAACGGCCTGATTGCCTCCCGCTTGCAGGAGACGGATATGACAATCGTGGTCATGAACAACGATGGCGGCGGAATTTTCTCCTATTTGCCGCAATCGGAAGAAGAGCGTTATTTTGAAGCGCTGTTCGGAACTCCCACAGGATTGAAATTTGAAGATGCGGCGCGCATGTACGACACGGAATATGCAGCGGTGGAAACGAAGCAGCAGCTAATTGATGCCCTGCGCACAGTAAAACACAAATCAGTTAAAATAATCGAGGTATTTACAGACCGTGCCAACAATACGAAGACTCACAGGAAATTATGGAATCGGCTTAATGAGGAGCTGGGGAAATAATGAAAGAGCACATTGAAGGCGCCGAATATCATGTGGAAATCCTGAATAGCGGCCAAAGCCGTACGATAGTTTTTCTGCACGGCTTTACTGGCAGCACCGCATCGTGGGAAGGAATTTCGGCAGCATTGCCCGATTACCGGATTGTGCTGATTGATTTGCTGGGCCATGGTGAGACGGAAAGCCCGGCTCAATCGTCTCGCTATGCTATGGAACTGCAGGTCCGGGATTTGAAAAAGCTGCTCAATAAATTGGGCATCACAGATTACACGCTAGCGGGTTATTCAATGGGCGGCCGCACAGCACTGGCTTTCGCGTCTGCTTACCCTGAAGAAGTGCGTCTATTGATTTTGGAAAGTGCGTCGCCGGGCTTGAAAACCACAGCGGAACAGCTGGAACGCCAGCGGCGCGATGAAAAGCTGGCGGAACGGATTCTGGCTGATGGCATCTTCGAGTTTGTTGAGTTCTGGGAAAAGATTCCGTTATTCGACAGCCAAAAAAACTTATCGGACAAGGTCAAGGAACGGATTCGACACGAACGGATTGCGCAGAAGCCGCTTGGTCTGGCAAATAGCTTGATTGGCATGGGAACGGGAGCACAGGCTTCATATTGGGAAGGGCTGAACAGGCTGGACATGCCGGTTTTATTAGTCGCGGGAACCTTGGATGCGAAGTTCATGGACATCGCGAAAAGGATGGCGGCACGGCTGCCAAACGCTGTATTTTGCTCAATTGAAGCGGGCCATGCAATTCATGTGGAAAAACCGGCTGAGTTTGCTACAATAGTAAGGGAGTATTTAAGTTCTAACTACCAAGGAGGAAAATCATGACACGCGAATGGATTACAGCACGTACATATGAAGACATTAAATACGAAACGTATAATGGCATTGCCAAAATCACCATCAACCGTCCGGAAGTGCGCAATGCGTTCCGCCCGAAAACGGTCCACGAATTGATCGATGCATTTTCACGTGCACGCGACGATTCCAAAGTAGGCGTCATCGTCCTGACAGGCGAAGGCGAAAAAGCATTCTGCTCAGGCGGAGACCAAAGTGTCCGCGGACACGGCGGCTATGTCGGGGAAGACGAGATTCCTCGCTTGAACGTCTTGGATCTTCAGCGCTTGATCCGCGTCATTCCAAAACCGGTTGTGGCGATGGTCGCTGGCTACGCAATCGGCGGCGGGCACGTTCTGCACGTTGTCTGCGATTTGACGATTGCGGCTGACAATGCACGTTTCGGCCAAACAGGCCCGCGCGTCGGTTCGTTCGACGCAGGCTACGGTTCAGGCTACCTGGCACGCATCATCGGCCATAAGAAAGCCCGTGAAATCTGGTACCTATGCCGCCAATACGACGCACAAGAAGCGCTTGATATGGGCTTAGTCAACACAGTCGTGCCTTTGGACCAGTTGGAAGACGAGACAGTCAAGTGGTGTGAAGAAATGCTCGAGATGAGCCCGACGGCATTGCGCTTCGTGAAAGCAGCAATGAATGCGGACACGGACGGCCTTGCTGGGCTTCAGCAAATGGCTGGAGACGCAACGTTATTGTATTACACAACGGATGAAGCAAAAGAAGGCCGCGATGCGTTCAAAGAAAAACGCAAACCGGATTTCGGCCAATTCCCTCGTTTCCCGTGATTTTGAATAATTGAAAGCTGTCCTCCCGGGGACAGCTTTTTTTAAAAGAAAGGATTTTTCCTATGATGTATCCGAATTGGCTGTCCCAGCGTGCTTACCTGAATGGCAACCGCATGGCGCTGTCGTTTGAAGACCAGCAATGGACATTTGCGGAACTAAATGGCATTGCACTGGGATACGCCGGCAAGCTGGCAGCAGCAGGCGTCACGAAAAACAGCCGTGTGGCATTCCTGTCAAAATCGCATCCTGAGTTTGTCATGCTGATGTATGCCTGTATGCACGCCGGCTGTGAAATGGTCATGCTCAACGAACGCTTGTCGAAAGTGGAGTTGGCTTATCAGCTCGATGATTCAAAAGCGGATTTGGTGATTGTTGATGATGCGCTGAAAGGTAAAATAGACAGTCCGCACCAAATGCTGTTCAGCGAGTTGCAGAAGATAGAAGGAATTGCTTTTACACCGGAAGACGAATGGAATCCGGACCGCACGATCTCCATCATGTACACGTCCGGCACGACCGGCAGCCCGAAAGGCGTCAGGCAAACAGCGGAAAACCATTTTTCCAGTTCCGTGTCGTCTGCCTTGAATATCGGCATCGCGCCTGACGACGTCTGGCTTTGCACGGTGCCGCTGTTCCATATCAGCGGATTCTCGATTTTGATGCGTTCGCTTGTATACGGAATGGGTGTACGTCTGCATCCGAAATTCGACGCAGAACAATGTGCCTATGAACTCCAAAGCGGCCTTGTCACGCATATGTCGGTGGTCGGCGTTACCCTGGAGCGCATCTTGTCGACCTTGAAAGAGTTGGATCTGGAAGTGTCTCCACGCTTTAAGGTGATGCTCGCTGGCGGCGGACCTATTCCTCCGAATTACATCCACCGTGCAGGAAGCTATGGAATGTCGGTGCTTCAAACCTATGGCATGACAGAAACTTCGTCGCAGACGACAACTTTGCAGCCGGATGATGCAGACCGCAAAGTCGGTTCTTCCGGCAAGCCGCTGTTTCTTTACCAAGTGCGGATTGAAGGTGCACAGAAGCCAGGGGATATCGGCGAAATCCATATCCGCGGCCCACAGGTAACGCCGGGCTATATCGGCAAATTCGCCGGTAAGGAAGTTCAGCAGGACGGCTGGCTGCATACCGGCGACATGGGCTACCTGGACGATGAAGGATTTTTGTACGTAGTCGACCGGCGTTCGGATCTCATCGTGTCAGGCGGCGAAAACATCTACCCGGCTGAAATCGAGAAAGTGCTGCTTGAGCATCCAGCTGTGCGTGAAGCGGGCGTTTGCGGCACACAGCATGACCAATGGGGAGAAGTGCCTGTGGCGTTTGTCGTATTGCAAGACGATGTGGAGAAACAGGAGCTGGTGGAATTTTGCCAGACGCGGCTCGCTTCCTACAAGGTGCCGAAATGGATCCGCAAAGTAGATTCTTTGCCGCGCAATGCCGCGAACAAGCTGCTGCGTAGAGAGCTGAAAACATGGGATTGACGATTAACGCAATTGAGCTGAAGCGGATCAATGAACCCTTGAAACAGGCATTTAAAACATCCTTGCAGACGGTTGCAGAGCGGGAAAGCCTGATCGTAAAGGTGGTTTCTGATGAAGGGTTGGAAGGCTTCGGGGAATGCGTCGCTTTTTCAACTCCGTGGTACACCGCAGAAACCGTTACGGGCTGCCGTTTTGTCATCGAGCACGTGCTGATCCCGCTTTTATTGAATAAAACCTTGGAAAGTCCGTCGCAAGTAGCTGAGTTGTTTGCCGCTGTCAAAGGCAACCGCATGGCGAAAGCGGCAGTCGAGACAGCCGTATGGGATTTGTTCGCGAAAAAACAGGGGATGCCGCTCTGGCAAATGCTCGGCGGTACGGATGCACCGGTGCCGGCAGGAGTCGTCGTTGCAGCGGATGAAGACAAAATCAGCGATGGGGTAGCTGCAGCTTCGTCTGCAGGCTACAGACGGGTGAAGATCAAAATCACACCAGACAGCAATATCGGACTTTTAAAAGAAATCATTGGCCGGTATCCGGACATGCTGTTTTTTGCGGATGCCAACGGCGCATTTTCAGAAGTTTCCTGGGAGCGGCTGATTGCGTTCGACGGTGCAGGCTTTACGCTGATCGAGCAGCCTTTTGCTGAACAACAATGGCAGCTTCATGCCCGCGCCAAACGGGACATGAAAACAGCTATCTGCCTTGATGAAAGCATCGGCAGTTTGGCAGATGCCGAACGGGCAATCGCCGAAGAGGCTGCAGATATTCTGGTCTTGAAAATGGGCAGGCTCGGCGGCTGGAGCGAGACGCTGAAAGTGGTTGAGCTGTGCCGTGAACATTCCATTGGCATGTGGGTCGGCGGCATGATCGAGTTCGGAGTATCGAAAGCCCATAATCTGGCGCTGGCTTCCTTGCCGGGGATTACGCTTCCCGGCGATTTTTCCGCGTCACGCCATTTCTGGGAGCGGGATATCATTGCACCTGAAATCAGGATAGAAAATGGGAAGGTTGAACTGAGCAAGTGGGCTGGAATCGGCTACTGCGTTGATTGGCAAAGAGAAGAGGGAGCTTCATGGTAAGGGGAGTTATCATGTTAATGGCAGTGACATACTTGCTGGTCCAGGATTATTTTCCGCAATTGCCGGGATTTGCAGCAGGCAAGTGGTTTGCCGTTGCTGTCATTGCTGTTCTTTTCCTTTCGGGCGGATTTACGGCTAAAAAAGGCAAAGATGAAAAATCTCAGGCAATATGGATGCTCGGCTCCACTTTTTACCTCCTGGCTCTTCTGGTCGTTCTGCCGCTGCTTGGTGGAACATCCTCTATGGGGATATCCCTCAGCAACCCGATCATTTGGCTGCTGCTGGCAATTACAGCTGCACAGATATACCTTAAAATGCAAAAAAAGAAAAAGGGGGCAGGCTCATGAAATTTTACATAGCATCAAGTTTTGCAAACCAGGATATGGTGAAACAACTTAGCCGGAAGCTGATCAATCAGGGGCATGCACAGACCTACGATTGGACGATGAACAGCAAAGCTGAAAATGCAGAGGCGCTTGCTGCAATCGGACAGCTTGAAAAAGCTGCTGTGCTTGAAGCTGATGTATTCTTTATCTTGCTGCCCGCAGGCAAAGGAAGCCACATCGAGCTCGGAATGGCTCTGGCAGCTGGGAAAAAAGTGTATTTGTTTTCCGAAGAAGCTGATGTCTATGATTTTTCGGCAACGACTACGTTCTATCATTTGCCGGAAGTGGAGCGGGTGATTGGCACACTGGATGACCTGATGAAATTTGTAGCTGAAAAGCTTGGCAGTGGGCGGTTGGCTGGCCAAACCGCTATGCTAAAATGAAGCAAAGAGAATCCGAAGAAGGGGGCTTGGCGATGAAGAGCAACGCAACAGCAGAAATCAAGTATTTTGCAATCGGCTTGCCGGAAAAGCTTTCGTACGGAGAAGGCAAGGAGATGCTGACAGCTATCTGCAAAAAGCCGGTCCAGCAAGCTTTTTTGTCGAAAGAAGGTTTTCACGGTGATGGCGTAGCGGACAAGAAGCACCACGGCGGGCCGGACCGCGCTGTCTGCATTTATCCTTTCGAACATTATGCACGCTGGGAAAAGGAATTCGGCTTAGAGCTTCCGCCAGCTGCGTTCGGAGAAAATCTGACGCTGACCCATATGCTCGAAGAAGATATACATATCGGAGATGTTTTGCACATCGGCGAAGCGGTTGTCCAAGTGACGCAAGGCCGCGTACCATGCAACACGATCGACCGGCGCCTCGACATGGCACCTTTCCTGAAAGCAATGGTGAAAACTGGCTATACCGGCTATCTTTGCCGTGTGCTGGAAGAAGGGATGGTCGCGTCGGGTGACCGTGCAGAGCTGATCGAAAGGGATTCGAAAGGGGTTTCGGTCTTATATGCAAACACCGTGAATTTCCATCAGCCGAAAAACGCCGAAGCGATTCGCCAAGTGCTGGAAAGCCAAGCGCTTGCTGTAGAATGGCGGGATTGGCTGACGAAACGCTTGGAAAAATTGACGACATAGAAAAGCACCGCGAATCGGATTCGCGGTGCTTTTCTTTATTTTAATATCGTTTCAAGCGTTTGAAGATTTTTTTCCATCAAGGTGAAATACGTTTCTTCGTTGTCGATGTTTTCTTGGGTCAGTACACCTAAATTGTGCATTTCCACAGCTTCTGCTCCTACTTCTTTTTGAATGACTTCCGTCAGATTGGAAGAAACATTCTGCTCAAAAACGATGTGTTGAATCTTTTTCTCTTTTGCCATGTCGACAATTTCCGTCAATTCCTTCTGTGAAGGTTCGTCTTGGCTGTTCAAACCGGCAACTGCAATCTGTTCAAATCCGTATGGCTCGGAAATGTAGCCGAATGCCGAATGCGAAACGAAGAAGGTCTTGTTGTTGACGCGTTCAGACAATGCAACAAACGATTCGTCAAGCTCTTCCAATTCCGTAACCAATGCGTCGTAATTGTTTTCGTAGTCTTCTGCATGGTCCGGGTCTTGTTCAACCAATGATTCTTTGATCGATTCCGCCAATCTTTGGCTCAAGACAGGGGACATCCAAACATGTGGGTCGGTTGCGCCATGATCATGGCCTTCGTGTCCATCTTCTTCTGCCGCTGCTTCATCCTCATGTGCATCTTCTTCATGCCCGTCTTCTTCGTGAGTGTCTTCTGCATGGGCGTCTTCTTCATGTCCATCTTCTTCATGCGGAGCAGCGGCAGCCTCCAATTCCTCATCGGAAATAGCATCAGAAGCTGCTACGAATTGGACCTTTTCATTTTTCAATGTATCTTTCGCTTTGCCGATAAAGCCTTCCAAGCCAAGCCCAACATAGAACATCAAGTCAGCTTCTGCCAATTTGATCATATCCTGCTGCGTTGGTTCGAAACTGTGTTCGTTCGCTCCGGCTGGGTAGACCGATTTTACTTCGACGTGCTCAGCGCCGATCCGTTCGGTAAAATATGTGAGCGGATAAACAGTTGTATAAATCTGGACTTTCGATTCGTCTGCCTGTCCGTTTTGTGTTTGTTCATCGCCGGAAGGAGTCCCGCAAGCTGCTAATAATAAAGCCGATGATAAGATTGCCAATAATTTTTTCATAATTTATCCTCCAAAATGTAATGATTACGTTTTAACTACTTATCGAATAATACAGCATATCTTTTTAAAACACAAGAAAAACCACCAATCATTTTTTTGGTGGCCATTCTTCTGGTACAAAATCGATGCCGCCTTTATGGAACGGGTGGCAGCTTAAAATTCGGCGGACGGCGAGATAGCCGCCTTTCCATGCGCCATGCTTCTCAACGGCTTCAATTCCGTAATGGGAGCACGTCGGATAAAAACGGCAGCTTGGCGGCGACAAAGGGGAGATGAACCGCTGGTAAAAGCGGAAAAACTTTAATAGGAATGTCTTCAATTTGATTCATCTTCTTTCAGGGTAAGGGTCTGTATGTTTATTGTAAGCAGGGCAGAGGTATAAATAAAGTATAAGAGCTTATTAAAATTTAAGGAGAGTGGGCAGTATGTCTAAAGAGTTAAACCAGGAAATGAATGTACAGGTGGCAACATGGTCGGTCCTGTATACGAAATTACATAATTTTCATTGGTATGTGAAAGGCCCGTCATTTTTCACGTTGCATGTGAAGTTCGAGGAATTATACAACGAAGCGACATTGCATATGGATGAAATCGCGGAACGCTTATTGGCGCTTGGCGGCAAACCGGTTGCGACAATGAAAGAACAATTGGAGCTGTCGGTCGTAAAAGAAGCGACATCAAAGGAAACGGCTGAACAAATGGTCGATACAGTCGTGAAAGATTATAATAAAGTCATGAAATCCCTGAAAAAAGGAATGGAATTGGCTGCTGAAGACGGCGACGACATGACCGAAGATATGTTCAACGCCATCCATCAGAATCTTGAAAAGCATTCTTGGATGTTATCTGCTTTTCTTGGCGAAAAGAAGTAAAATAGAATGACTGGAGCGTGTGCTGAACGTCAGTGCACGCTTTTTCTTTTTGAGCCAAGGAGTGAGTGGATGAAATACATAGACTTGAACGGCATCGAATGCGAGCTTTCATTTGAAAAAGGATCATTTCCAGCGCCTTGCAGGCACGTATTGGTTGTCTGCAAATTTAACGGACAATGGGTGCTGACGAAGCATAAAGAAAGAGGGCTTGAGTTCCCGGGAGGCAAGGCAGAGCCCGGCGAAAGTTTACAACAGGCGGCAATAAGGGAAGTATACGAGGAAACGGGTGCTGTAGTTGCGGAACTGGAATGGTTCGCGGAATACCGGGTCAACACGGAGCAGCCTTTCTGCAAGACGGTCTTTATTGCGAAAGCCTTGCGGGTCGAAGAAATCAGCTTGATGGAAACAACTGGCATCGTGCTGAAAGACAAGTTGGCACCCGATAACAGCTATAGTTTTTTGATGAGGGACGACGGCATGAAGGCAATCATAGAGAAGGTGGAGCATCTTGGAAAATGGAGCGATTAAATCGAAAAAAATATATCCGTCGCCGAATCCGCATGTGCGGCTGACGGAAATCAGCTATTGGTCAGACGGCTTGCTTGTCAAAGGTTTGCTGGCACAACCGAAAAAAAAGGGCAGTTATAGCGGCATCCTTTACCTGCGCGGAGGCATCCAGTCCATTGGCATGGTCCGGCCGGCGCGGATCGCACAATTCGCCGCGCAGGGATTTGTCGTGTTTGCACCGTATTACCGTGGAAACCGGGGCGGGCAAGGGCGCGATGAATTTGCCGGCGCGGATCGCTGGGACGCGGTTTATGCGGTGGATGTGCTGAAGCGATTTTGCACAGAAGCAGTCCATGTCCTGGCCTTCTCGCGCGGAGGGATCATGGCGCTGTGGACAGCTGTTCTCCGGCAGGACATCACATCCGTAGTCACCTGGGCAGGCGTCACAGATACTGTTTTGACGTATAAAGAACGGCCAGACATGCGGCGGATGATGAAGCGGCTATACGGAGGCACGCCGAATACCGCATTGGCGGCGTACGAGGAAAGAAATCCGTTGATGCGCTTGAACGAGGCGCAAGCACCGTTTCTGATCATCCATGGGCTGAAAGATGAAAACGTATTTCCGGCACAGGCATTTTTGCTGGAAGAGGCATTGATCCTAAACAGCCAAAAGCACGAAACCTGGTATTTTCCGGAATACACGCATTTCTTCCCGCCAGCCGTGAACCGCAAAACGGCAAGGGCGTTGACCGAATGGATGAAGCGCCAGGAGATGGAAAAATAAAATCGCAAGTTAAAAAAGGGCGAAAAAAGAAGCTATCCGCGATGGATAGCTTCTTTTTGCTTGTTAGTTTTTGATCGGTCCGCCTTTTTCACTGATGTCAGTGGAGACAGTGCCGAACTTTTTGAAGTTCGCTTCGAATTCTTGTGCAAGCTCTTTTGCTTTCTGATCGTAAGCCGCTTTGTCAGCCCATGCGTTGCGCGGGTTTAATACTTCAGTTGGAACACCTGGCACTTCTTTCGGAATTTGCAAGCCGAATACAGCTTCCTGTTCCGTTTCGATGTTGTGGAGTTCGCCTTTGATCGCTGCGCGTACCATTGTGCGTGTGTAAGACAATTTCATACGGCTTCCGACGCCGTATACGCCGCCAGTCCAGCCCGTGTTCACTAAGAACACTTCAGATCCATGCTCATCGATTTTGTCGCCAAGCATTTCAGCATAGACAGTCGCATGCAACGGAAGGAAAGGCGATCCGAAGCACGTAGAGAATGTCGCTTCCGGAGAAGTGACTCCGCGCTCAGTGCCGGCAAGTTTCGATGTGTATCCGCTTAGGAAATGGTACATCGCCTGCTCTTTTGTCAATTTGCTGATTGGAGGCAATACGCCGAAAGCGTCCGCAGTCAAAAAGACGATCGTTTTCGGATGGCCTGCCACTGAAGGGAAGACGATGTTTTTGATTGCATGAATCGGATATGCTGCACGTGTATTTTCTGTCAATGAACCATCAGCGTAATCCGGGATGCGTGTTTCTTCATCCACTACTACGTTTTCAAGTACAGAACCGAACGTGATTGCGTCATAAATTTGCGGTTCGTGTTCGCGCGTCAAGTTGATCGTTTTCGCATAGCATCCGCCTTCGATGTTGAAGACGCCGTTATCGGACCAGCCATGCTCGTCGTCGCCGATCAATTTGCGGTTTTCATCTGCAGATAGCGTTGTTTTGCCTGTTCCGGACAAACCGAAGAACAATGTAACATCGCCTTCTTCACCGACATTCGCTGAGCAATGCATAGGAAGGATGCCTTGTTCAGGAAGCAAGTAGTTCATGATCGAGAAGATCGCTTTTTTCATTTCACCGGCATATTCAGTTCCGCCGATCAAGATGATTTTTTGCTCCATCGATACGATGATGAACGTTTCAGAATCCGTGCCATCCACAGCAGGATCTGCATGGAAAGTCGGTGCATAGACAACAGTGAATTGCGCTTCGTGGCTTGCCAATTCCTCTTTTGTCGGACGGATGAACAATTGATGGGCGAATAGGTTATGCCAAGCGTATTCGTTGATGGTCTGAATGCCAAGGCGTGATTCAGGATCAGCACCGGCATAGCCTTTGAATACGAACAGCTCATCTTTTTGCTTCATGTGGTCCAGCACTTTCGCATACAGGTTTTCGAAAACTTCAGATGAAATCGGGCGGTTTACAGAACCCCAGTCAATTTTATCTTTAGAAATAGGCTCATCTACGATATATTTATCTTTAGGGGAGCGGCCAGTGTATTTGCCGGTTTCAGCTTTTACTGCGCCATCTTTCGTTAAAACAGCTTCTCCACGGGATGTGGCTGCTTCGATTAATTGTGGAACTGATAATTGCACGCGTATATTTTGGCCATTTAAAAGATCCTTTAAATTGCTTGAGAAGTTTACTGGATTCATTTATATGTACCTTCCTTTTCGGTTATTCCCATAGCCATGGGGAGCTTGTATATTTCGTAGATTAGTATAACACATTATAGTCATTAGTCTATACTAATAACCCAAAGACATGAAAAAGTAACATTTATTTGGCATTAATCAGTTCACCGTGTGGAACAATAAAGTTTTGCCCTGCTATTTAGCTAAAAACGTTGACATCACTATGTACATTCCGTATGATGAAAAATTGTACGGATACTCTTATTCCGAGCTGGTGGAGGGGACAGGCCCTATGAAACCCGGCAACCTGCTGCATTTGCAGAGAAGGTGCCAAACCTGAAGCAAGGAACTCAACCTTGGACGATAAGAGTGAAAGGTGCTTATGATGATTTCTCCTTTCCTCATTTATTTATGAGCGAAGGGATTTTTTTATGAAATTGCCCTTAATCCTCGTGTGCAAAGGCCACAACGGCTTGAAGTTCAATCCAGTTCGACTGGAACGGACTTGACATGGGAAAACGAGTACCGTATCAATTTCGAGAGCAATCTCGCAGGATATAAGGAGGAGCTTTTTTTGACAAACCGTAAATTATTCACATCAGAATCAGTAACAGAAGGACATCCGGATAAAATCTGTGACCAAATCTCAGATGCCATCCTTGATGCAATCTTAGCAGAAGACCCGAACGCACGAGTAGCATGCGAAACGACAGTAACAACAGGTTTGGTGTTGGTTGCGGGAGAAATTACGACATCTACGTATGTCGACATCCCGAAAGTAGTGCGCCAAACAGTTAAAGATATCGGCTATACACGCGCGAAATACGGTTTCGACTCTGAAACAAGCGCTGTTTTGACAGCGATTGATGAGCAGTCAGCGGATATCGCTGCAGGAGTCAACGTGGCTCTTGAAGCACGTGAAGGCCAAATGACTGATAAAGAATTGGATGAAATCGGAGCAGGCGACCAAGGCTTGATGTTCGGCTACGCATCCAACGAAACAGAAGAATTGATGCCATTGCCGATCAGCTTGGCACATAAATTGGCTCGCCGCCTTGCAGAAGTACGCAAAGAAGAGATCCTTCCATATTTGCGTCCGGATGGCAAAACGCAAGTAACAATCGAATACGATGAAAACAACAAACCGTTCCGCGTAGATACGATTGTCATCTCGACTCAGCATCACCCAGAAGTGACGCTTGAGCAGATTCAGCGCAACATCAAAGAATATGTCATCAACGCAGTCGTTCCGGCTAACTTGATCGATGAAGATACAAAATACTTCATCAACCCGACAGGCCGCTTTGTTATCGGTGGACCTCAAGGGGATGCGGGCTTGACAGGCCGCAAAATCATCGTCGACACTTATGGCGGTTATGCGCGCCACGGCGGCGGTGCTTTCTCAGGAAAAGATGCGACAAAAGTGGACCGTTCAGGTGCATACGCTGCTCGCTATGTTGCGAAAAACATCGTTGCTGCAGGCCTTGCAGACAAATGTGAAGTGCAAGTGGCTTACGCAATCGGGGTAGCACACCCGGTTTCAATTGCAATCGACACATTCGGAACAGGCAAAGTAAGCGAAGACACGTTGATCGACCTTGTGCGCGCAAACTTCGATTTGCGTCCAGCTGGCATCATCAAAATGCTTGACCTTCGCCGCCCAATCTACAAGCAGACTGCTGCATACGGACATTTCGGCCGTACGGACGTGGATCTGCCATGGGAGCGCACGGATAAAGCAGCAATCCTTAAAGAACAATCAGGCGTCGCTGCAGAATAAATGAATATAATAGTAGAAAAGACGATCGGCAAAT
>NZ_JASDCW010000044.1:0-18037 GCF_030407685.1 Planococcus sp. APC 3906
ATTTCCTTCGAGCGGCGTTTACGCAAATTAAGCTGTTCAGGCGGTGGGGATCGCTTGGAATTCTTCTCCGCGACATCCTCAAACCCGCAGCTATAAGCCTTTCCGGTATTTATCTTCAATCACCCGGTAGTTTTCGTGATGGATTTTATTCCATTCGGTCTTTTTATATGGCCGATTTTTCAAGCGTCGGTTGATCCTTTCCGGGTCATACTCTTTGAAGGACTGGCTGTCTCCCCAAACTTTCATTTCCTTGTGCTCGGGATGCTTGGGATCGCGGTAGATTTTCAGGAATTCGTAAAACCCTGGGATGCCGCCCACGTCTTCCGGCGGTGCGGTTTCGGCCCCGTCCAATAGCGTCGGGTAGCCGAAATAATAATCTTCGACAATCGATTCAAGTGTGATGCGGAACTGCCAGCCGTCTCCGAAATCGTAGCGGTATAAGAGCTCGCCGTGCTTTTCCAGAAACTCATCAATCTTGATGCCAGACGGTTTCCGTACGGTTTGGGAAAGCCGCGCCTGATGGGCTTCTTCATACTTCTTGTACTTCGGCTCCATGTTCTTCAACCGCTCCGCGAATTCTTTCCAATTCTTTTTGAAATGCTGATGCTCCAGATACGCTTCTTCGTCGTTGGTCACCCGGATATTGTCTTTCGCCAAATCGAATTCAAACAAATGATATGCGTCATACGGATAGCCGCTTTGAAAATTCGTCACTTGTTGGATAATGTCGTGCAGCATATTGAAAGTCGCCCCTGCCGGCATGATCACTTGCCGCCAAATGAGCGGCTCGGAATGTTCCAGTTCAATTCGGATGATGTACGATTTCATTTTTTTGCCTCCTAGACGCTTTTGATTTCCACAATAAAACCCGTTGTCCTCTGCTTTCATTATAACGAAACAAGCTGCTTTTTGGGGACGCAAAAAAGGTTCCGCTAATCAAAGCAGAACCTTTTCACGTCTTTATTTCGTTTCACCTTTTATTTTCCCGGCAAAATGGCTTTGGGAGAAACAAGCCCCATTTCGATCAGCTCTTGCCAAAAAGCAGCAGGAATCGCAGGAATCGTTGCGGTCATCGCCTGCAGATCTTCCTTGATGCGGTCAGGCCGCGTCGAACCTGTCACAACGGCTTTCACGGCAGGATGCGCGCTTGAAAACTGGAGCGCGGCATCTTTCAAGTTCACGCCGTGATTGCGCGCAACATGCGTAAACTGCTCGACTTTCCGTTTGATTTCCGGCGTGATTTCCTTGTAATCGAAGAAGTCTCCGCCTAACAAAGCACCCGAGTTGAACGCCGAACCGATCACGAGTCCGCCGCCTTTTTCCTCAGCCAGCGGCATCATGCGTTCCAACGCGCGTTCGTGCTGAAGCAACGTGTATTGCGTCGCAGACAAGCTCAGATCCGGATGTGCGTGCTCGAGTTCAAGCGCGATTTCGATCGGCGTCGTCGTGTTGACGCCAAGCCCCCACGCTTTGATCACGCTTTGATCACGCCTTCATCCCGCAGGCGGTCCAATACTTTAAACGCCCCATTGCGCGCTTCATCGAATTTCGTAATCCATTCATCGCCTAAAAAGTCCGGCGAAACATCATGGACATAGACCATATCCAAACGGTCCGTCTTCAGGCGCTTCAGGCTGTCTTCAATCGATTTGAGCGTGCCGGATTCCGTATAATCCATCTGGATCTTGTTCTGGCGCCCGAATTCGAACAGCCCTTCTTTTTCTTCTTTTTCATCCAGCACGATCCGGCCGACTTTCGAACTCAGCAAATAATCATCGCGCTTGTACGAAGACAAAATTTCACCGAGCCGGCTCTCTGCCAAGCCAGCGCCATAAAACGGCGCCGTATCAAAATACCGGATTCCTTCGTCCCATGCCGTCTGGATCGTCTCCATCGCTTCTTTTTCCGGAACGTCCCGGAACATATTGCCAAGCGGCGCCGTCCTCAGGCCCAGTTTGTTCTTTACCGTCACATCGTGTTTCATGTATGAACACCTCTTTTGAGCTTTTTAATAAAATCGCATATTCCTATCTACCCGCTGTGAAATTGGCTAAACGATGGAAGCGGGATCAGGGATTTTATTGAACGCAAAAAAGCCTGATTCCCTAGGTGGATCAAGGGGAATCAGGCTTTTATCGAACGTTCTCTCTACCTCTATTATAACGCTAATAAAAAATCATTTACAGACTACTTTTTTAAAAAATCCTACCCTATACTGTTAAATACAACGCTAAGCACACAGGAGGCAGATCCGCATGAACGACAAACAAAACGCCTTAGATCAAGGCCCTTTCTTCCACGGAACAAAAGCCCAATTGAAGATCGGCGATTTACTGGAACCGCAGAACCGCTCCAATTACCAGGACAAAAAATCGAATTACATCTATTTCACCGCAAGCCTGGAAGCGGCAAAATGGGGCGCCGAGTTAGCCGCTTCCGATGCCAAAGAACGCATTTACATCGTCGAACCCCAAGGCGAATTCGAGAACGATCCCAACCTGACTGACAAACGGTTCCCCGGAAACCCGACACGTTCGTACCGCTCCAAATCACCTTTGAAGATTGTTGCGGAACTCGGTGCCTGGGAACGGCATTCCAATGAAAAAATCGATCACATGCTTGCCTCTTTGAAGGCGCTGCGTGAACAAGGGAAAGCGATTATACTGGATTGACTTTATTTTAGAGTCTTCCATCCCTTCCAAGATGCTCCCTGTGTAGGGCTCAAAACAGACGAAGAGGCCCAATGAAATCCCTTGATTTCATTGGGCCTCTTCTTTTTTTCATGCAGTTAAAGCTTATAAACTGAGTCGTCTTCGACACAGGAGCAGAATCATCAGTCCACATTTCCAATCTTCCGATCTTTCTTAATCCACTGCCATTGTTCCTTCAATTTCAAAGCGACGCCTTTAGAAGATGCCGGATTTTGCCCCGTGATCAACCGGCCTGACAACACCACACAAGACGTTAATGGCACAGCCGCCTGTTTATACAAAGTTCCCCGCTCCCGCAGCTTGTCTTCAAGTGAAAAGGGAATGTCTTTGAACAGCCGCATCATTTTTTCTTCCCGATTTGAAAACCCGGTTACGACATGGCCGGCCAAGAGATACCTGCCGTCAGACAGCTTGACGTTCGGCAAAGCGCTTGGGCCATGGCAGACCGCAGAAACAATCCCGCCATTTTCGTAAATCTTTCGGGTCAATTCCTGCAAGCCTTTATTCTCCGGAAAGTCCCACATTGTGCCATGCCCTCCAGCAAAATAAATCGCGGCATAATCATCAGCATCCACTTCCTCAGGCACAAGCGGCTTTTTCAGCCGGTCCATCATCTCGTCATTCATGTAATAGGTACGGGTTTTTTTATCCGTCAGCACCGCCATCACACTTCTCGGATCAAGCGGCACCCGATGTTTTGACGTGCTGACGATATCGATATCGAAATCGTCTTTCACTTCATGATAGAAATCCGTTAACTCCCGGAGCCATAATCCTGTTTTCTTGCCTCTTGTCCCAAGAGCGGCATGATTCGTCACGACAATCAGTATTTTATCCAAGATGCGTTCCTCCCATGGATTCAATCTCCTTTTTTATAGGTATTCCCCGCCATTTGGATTTTAGTCCTATAGGCTTTCGCTCTCTAGGAACAACACAATTCGTAAGTATAAAAACACCAATCCGAAGAATTGCGATGTAACAGGCGCCACGCATGACAAAACCGGACAAAAGCTATGACAATAAAAAAGAACGAGGCATGTGCGCCTCGCTCTTTCTTTTTTCTGGCCAGCCAGTTTCACGCGAAAACAAGTTCTCCGATAAGAATCTCTTCTATATCTAATCAAGTCCGGATTTCTCTCCGGACTACATCTTTGTTCTTGCGGTTTTTCACTTCTTCCATCTTGGCATAAAAACTGTCTTCCATTTCGATTTCAAAAAAATTGGCGAACTTCATCATATAGGCGAGGCAGTCAGCAAGCTCTTTTCCTATGTCTTCCTTGACCATTTGGGATGCCAGTCGGAATGCCTCCGCTTCGTCCATGCCTTCCTCCACATAGCGATGCGTCAGATTGAAGGCCTTGCGCAATTCCTCAGCCACTTCGGCGACTTCCGTCGTCAGCAGCATATAACTATTCAACAGCGATGCCCGGCTTTCAGGGAAACTGTTGTCATTGATGCTCCAGCCCATTTCCTGCTGGTATTGTTTTGTAAATGCCTGCAACTCCTTCATCTTGCACCTCCGTTATTTTCTGTTGTTTCATTTATCGGCAGCACGGTCGAATACTTGACTTCCCGCAGCGCCAAATTGGTCTGGATTTTACTAATGCCTAGTTTATTCAGCTTCCGGATAAACAGCTGCAAATCCTGGCGGTTCCGGTTGGCGACCTTCAGCAGGTAATCGTATTCCCCGGTGATGCATTGGCATTCCAGCACTTCCGGCATTTTTTCCAGCGCCTGTTCCAATTTCTCCAATTCATCTGCCTGATGAAGATCCGTCGTGATGAAAATAAAACACAATAAATCGAATCCCAGCTTCTCCTGATTTAAAATCGCGACTTGCTTATTGATATAGCCTTCGTTTTCGAGGCGCTTAATCCTGGCGTGAATAGCCGGGGACGATAAATTCACGCGCTTCGCTATTTCTGTATGGCTCAACTCCGCTTGCTTTTGCAGAATATCCAGAATCCGGACATCCACCCCATCCAAAACTTTGCTTACGACCTTTTCCAATACGCCCACCCCTTTAAATGTTTTTGTTCCAGGCTGCCATCAATAATAAAAACCGAATAAAATTTCTTTAATATAGCTAAAACTTTAAATTTTTCTGAGTTTAATCAACTTTACCAAATAATACTCATTATTATAACTCAAAATGATAAAATTATTAAAATCTAATCCAAACAATCTGCTTATTTCTTCTAAAGATCTAGCAGGAGAAGGAGCCGCCATGCGTTATTTGTATTTTTTATTGTTGCTATTGGTAAGTTTAATGTGGGCAGGGAATTTCGTCGTAGGGAAATGGCTGGTGGGCCACGCTTCCCCCATGACTTTGACCAGCCTGCGGTGGATGATTGCGGTGTTGTTCCTGATTCCCCTGGTATGGACGACTGAGAAAAAGATCCTGCCTCCGCGCAAAGCGCTGGTGCCGTTATTTCTTATGGGCATTACCGGCGTCGCGCTGTTCAATATTCTACAATTCATTGCGCTGAACCACACTTCCGCTACGAACATTGGGCTGATTTCGACACTGAACATGATTTCCATCGCCGTCTTTTCAGCCATTTTGCTGAAAGAAAAAATCAAGCCGCTGCAGAAAACCGCGATGGGCCTTTCGCTTTTCGGCGTCATTCTCGTGTTGTCAAAAGGAAGCAGCGATTTGCTTTTGTCCATGCAATTCAATAAAGGCGATTTATTCATGCTGGCCGCCGTTTGCTGTTGGGGCATCTATTCGGTCTGCGGCAGATGGGCGATGGCCTCGGTTTCGCCGATGATGGCCACCCTGTATTCAGGCGTTTTCGGCATCGCCGTCCTGCTGCCGTTCAATTTCGCTGACTTCACCGTGACGAACATCAACCCTTCATTTGTCTATTCCATTCTGTATACGGGGCTTATTTCCACAGTCGTTTGTTTTGTCCTTTGGAATCTCGGCGTCCAGAAATTGGGCGCAACGACATCGGGGCTGTTCCTCAATTTCAATCCAATCTTCACAGCCGTTTTGGCTTTCATTTTCCTCGGCGAAAAAATGTCTGGCATCCAAGTGCTTGGCAGTGCCCTAGTGATTCTCGGTTGTTTTTTCTTCAGTTATTTCAAGACGAAGAGATTTTTCCGGAAAGTTATTGCAGGCGAAACAAATCCTCTAACGAGCGAGGTTCGTTAGAAGGTGCCCGGAATTTTGGAGACTAACATTTAAAAGTTCCGATTGTAGAAATCACTCTCCTCTCAGACATATCACAACAAAAAGGGTTATGCCAATTGAACTGGCATAACCCTTTTCAGCTTTCATTTACAAAAACAACAACCCTGCTCCAATCACAACCCCGCTGACAAACAGCACGATCAAACAAAAGCCCATGATGTCTTTCGCTTTGAGGCCAGCAATTGCCAACGCCGGCAATGCCCAGAAAGGCTGGATCATATTCGTCCAGGCATCTCCCCATGCAACCGCCATCGCCACTTTTGCGGTGTCGCTGCCGAGCATTTCCGCCGCTTCCAGCATAATCGGTCCTTGCACGGCCCATTGTCCGCCGCCTGAAGGGACGAAGAAGTTGACGAGCCCTGCGCTTAAAAAGGCGAATAGCGGGAACGTCTCTGCTGTCGAGATGCTGACGAACGCATCCGATAAGACGGCTGCCAAACCGGACGCCGTCATCATCCCCATGATTCCCGCATAAAATGGGAATTGGATGATGATGCCGCCTGCTCCTTTGACTGCTTCTTGCACCGCGATTAAATACTTGCGCGGCGTCCCGTGGAATAAAATCCCGAGGAACAAGAACATGAAGTTCACAAGATCAAGCGTCAGCGCAAATCCATTTTGAATGAAATAATACGCGATAAACGCCATACCCATTACGCCGATGACCGCAGACAAGATCCAGCTGTTTTCCAAACGCTCTGCCGGTGTCATGTCCACTTTAGCCGCTTGCTCCTCGACTGGCGGTTCCACCAGCACTTTCGGATCGACGACAACGGTTTCTTCTCTTTTTGGCATCATGAAACGGTTTAATAACGGAAGAATAATGACCAATGCCCCAACGATGATCAAGTTATAGCTGGCAAAAATCGTTTCACTTGTCGGAATAATGCCAATCTGCTCCATGAACGGATGGCCGTCTGTCGCAATCGACAACGGAATCGAACCGGAGAATCCAGCGTGCCAAATCAGGAATCCCGAGTAAGCGCTTGCAATTAACAGCCGGTAATCGACATGTTCAACGCGTTTCGCCAATTCTTTCGCGAACAACGCCCCGATGACCAACCCGAATCCCCAGTTGATCCAGCTTGCTGCGAGTGAAACCAATGTGACCCAAATGATTGCGCTGCCCGGCGTCTTTGCAAAACTCGCAAGTTTACCTAACCCTTTTTTGAAAATCGGACTGCTTGCCAATACGAATCCGGTCACCAGCACCAGCACCATCTGCATCGAGAACGCTAACAGCGCCCAGAAGCCTTCGCCCCAAAACGACACCATTTCAACTGGCGACGAACTGGTCAAGCCCAAGCCCATTCCGAAAACCACCAGCGTCAAGATGATGACGAATAAAAACGGGTCCGGTAAAAATCGTTCCATTAAATTATTGGAAAATCGTATAATTCCTTTCAACTTCAAACTCCTCCTATTTGTCTAAATTTTCATTCCCTTTCTAATGCTACCTTATTTTCACTCTTTCATGGACAAAATTTGAAAATTGGCAGATTTTTTTCGTTTGATTGCTATTCATTTTGAAAGGAATTGGATTAATTAAGCGTTATTTATTCGTCCAGCGCCACGAAGCAAGCCAAGCTATATGATCCGCATTCCTTATAAATATTCACACAGTATTCGGTGGCTGGAATGACCAGAACTTTTTATGAATAAAGTCAAAAACGCCGAATTCTCCACGGTTCTGAGAAGAAATTCGCCGGCATCTGCGTGAAATCGAAAAATTTTGCTTGATGAAGCCATTTCCACGCACAGAAATGGCTTTCGTTATGGTGATTTCGAGGTTTACGTGCGTTCAGAAAGTTTTATGCGCGTTCAGCAGAATTTACGCGCGCTCAGAAAGTTTTATGCGCGTTCAGCGGAATTTACGCGCGTTCAGAGAATTTTACGCGCGTTCAGCTCTTCCCGTGTGAAGAACGATGTTCTCCAGTCATTATTTTTCGCACGAAGCCTAATCAAAATTCTCAACAACACACTTTCCCCCAAGGTGATTGGTTTTTCTTATGGACTTGCATAAAATACATCGAATTTATTTATGCCCAAAACAGCGCTATAGTGAAAAGGAAAAGAGGTGACGGGCATGGAGTTAATCGTAATGTTTTTTATCGGGTTTTGCGCCACAACGCTCGGCACGCTTGCCGGAGGCGGCGGCTTGATCAGTTTGCCGGCGATGCTGCTGCTGGGGATGCCGGTCCATTCCGCGATCGGTGCCAGCAAAGTTTCCAATACCTTTAGTTCGTTTTCGAGTTTCTTCTACCTCATCAAGAAAAAGAAAATCACTTTGAAAGAATCGATATGGATCGTCCCGATCAGCCTTGTTGGCGGCGTGACCGGCGGATTCATCGCATCGAATATTCCCGAGGAGCATATGTACGTCGTCGTCAGCGTGCTGCTGGTCTTCGCTTTTATTACTTCGTTTATCGGCAAAAAGGGCTTTAACGGACAAGGTCCGCTTGAAATGAACAAGAAAAGCATTGCCGGCCTCTACGG
This sequence comes from Planococcus sp. APC 3906, assembly GCF_030407685.1. Taxonomy (NCBI): domain Bacteria; kingdom Bacillati; phylum Bacillota; class Bacilli; order Caryophanales; family Caryophanaceae; genus Planococcus; species Planococcus sp. APC 3906. The sequence continues at coordinate 8,404 of NZ_JASDCW010000044.1, forward strand.
CATCGGCATTTATGACGGCCTTTTCGGCCCCGGCCAAGGGACGCTCATGCTCTTTTTGTTCAGCTCGCTGAACATCGCCTATATCCGCTCCGTTGGCTTTGTGCGCCTTGCGACTTTCTCCAGCTGTTTCGGCGCCGCGATCACTTATATTGTGGCCGGCGACATCATTTGGCCGCTGACGATTGCGCTCCTGCTCGGTTCCGTGACCGGCGCCCAGACCGGTGTCCGCATTGCCGAGAAGCTGAAACCGGATTACGTAAAACCGATTTTGCGCGCCGTGACCGTGCTGCTCATCATCCAGATTGTCTCTTCGCAGTTCTTTTAAAAAATATCTTCATATAATACGAATAAAACAAAAAACCGCTCCATGGAACATTGATTTCCACGGAGCGGCATTATATGAAATATAAAACGCTTTTTATATGCTGCACCAAATAAAACGCTACTCCTCCCCCGGCCCTTCGAACACCTGATGCAATTCCACTTCCCCTTCGCCATGGCCGATCGGGTCCGGCATCCGCATCGCCCATTCGATGGCCGCTTCCCTCGACTCGACATCAATCAAGATGAACCCGGAAATGGTTTCTTTCGGATTGGCGAATGGCCCTTCTGTCGCCACGGGCTTTTCACCAGGCTCCGTATACGAAAAGCGAAGTGCGTGAGAACTGGGATACAAGCCTTTTGCCATCACCCTCACCCCTGCCTCGATCAAATCCTTGTTATACTTCGACATTGCGTCCATAAGCTCCAAACTGGGCAGCGTCCCGGCTTCCGAAGTCGGTGAAGCTTTAACAACCAACATAAATAGCATGATAGTCCCTCCTCTTCAAGGCAATCGCCTCTTTACTTCATCCTTACTAAAATTCAAGACTACTGCCTCTTACTCCTTTTCCCATGAAAAGATTCAGCTCAACTCAGCCTCCCGTGCTTCTTGCCAGTTTTCCCTACCAAAACGGCTCAAAGAACGGTATATTTATTAATTAGCGCGAAAATCCCATCGCCATCCTGCACAGAAGGAGCACAGAAAATGACTTCAAAAAACACAAAACGTAAAAGCAATAAAGGCAAAATGCTGCTGCGGGCGCTGCCCATCATCATCGGTGCCTTTATTACCGCATACGGCCTCGAAGCCGTGCTGATCCCGAACAGCGTCTCAGACGGTGGCGTCACGGGCCTCAGCATCGTCGGCTCCCAATTATTCGGTTTGCCGCTCGGCTTGCTGATTGCGGTCTTGAACATCCCGTTCGTCTATTTAGGCTATAAGTAAATCGGCCGCAGCTTCGCCATCTACTCAGTCATCGGCATCGCATCCCTTGCCTACGCGACAACGCTCATGCACCACATTCCAGCCATCATCGAAGGCGACACTTTATTGATCACCGTCATCGGCGGCATCATCATCGGCTTCGGCATGGGCCTTGCGCTGCGGAACGGCGGCGCGCTGGACGGCATCGACATGCTCGCTGTCCTGCTATCGCGTAAACTGCCATTCGGAACGAGTGACATGATCCTGTTCCTGAACGTCTTCGTCTTTATCGTCGTGTCGTTCGTCTTCGGCCTGCAAGGCGCGTTCCTTTCCGGCATCGCGTACTTCATCGCGTCGAAAGTGATCCACCTTGTCGAAGAAGGATTCAGCGGTTCGAAAACCTATAAAATCATTTCGCGCGAACCCGAGCTGCTCGTCCAGACCATCTACGACCGCCTCGGCCGCAACGCCACGTATAACGTTGTCAAAGGCGCATATACGAATGAAGAATACAAAGAAATCACCTGCATCATCAACCGCCTCGAAGACAGCAAGATGAAAGAAATCATCTACGAAATCGACAGCAACGCCTTCATCGCGGTGTACGACGTCGCGGAAGTCCGAGGCGGAAGCTTCAAAAAGCGGGATATCCATTGATTTCTTGCGAATAAAAAAAGCGCTGGACTCTCTGTTACAAGAGAATCCAGCGCTTTTTTGATTACAGTACGACTGTTTCGATCGGCTCTTCATTTAATGCATAGTGGTAGCTCAAGGTAGCATTCAGGGAATGCGTCACCGAACAATAGGTCTCAATGGACAGTTTAATCGCACGGACGACTTTCTCTTTCGGAAGGTCGCCTTTCAGGTGATACGTAATCGAGATCTCCGTAAACCGTTTCGGGTATTCCGTTGAACGACTCCCTTCGATATCGACAAAGAATTCGTCGATAGTCAAACGCATCTTGCTCAGAACCATCACGATGTCCATTCCCGTGCAAACGGCTGCGGCGTGCAAAAGGAGCTCAGTCGGACGCGGTCCGCTATTCGCTCCGCCGCTTTCCGCATCGGCATCCAATACCACCCGGTGCCCCGATTCCGTCATGCCGTTAAATGCCATTCCGCCATCCCAGTCCAATCTTGCTTTCATCAAATCACCCTTTCCCTTTTCTCTTAGTATATCCTCCTCCCCATCGTGTTAACCTTTTCTGCCTTGGAATGAAAAATCTGCCTTTCCGTGCAATTAAATCGAAACCGTCGCCATTCCTTCGTTGAAACTTTTGCCTCCCTTAACCGTATTGTTAGACAAGAGGTGATGGATGATGAAAAGCAAAAAAATCCTTCCATACATGCTGGCTGCTGTATTGGCCATGCTCGTTCCGACGCAGGTGTATGCGGTGGACTTTGACATTACGGATGTCCGGATCGATGCGCAGTTGAACGAAGACGGCACAGCGGATGTCACGGAACGATTCACGTATGCATTCGAAGATGATTTCAACGGCATCACGCGCGGCCTGATCGCCAAAGAAGGCACATCGATTGAGAACTTCTCGGCTTCGGAAAACGGCAAAGCGTTGAAAGTTGAACTGGAAGACGGCGTGTACCAGGTTTTCCGCGCCGGTGAAGACGACGAAACGATTGAAATCGAATTGAATTACGAAATTACCAACGCCGTGGAAAAATTTGAAGACGGCGCGCAGTTTTACTGGGCGTTCTTCGACGAAAACAACGACAGCGAATACGGTGACATGACGATTTACGTCATCCCGCCCCTTCCGGCCAACGATGTTGAAGCATTGGGCTACGAGGAAGCGGCAAATACGGAACGCATCACCGATGACGGTACGGCGGTGTTCGAACTTGGCACTGTGCCGGATGGTGAAAACGCCAATGTCCGCGCGATTTTTGAACCCGAATTGTTCCCGGATGCCGCTGCACGCGGCGGAACTGTCCGTGACGACCTAGCCCAAGACCGCGAAGAACAGGAAAACGAAGCGGCAGCGTTCGCGCAAAATCAGCAAACCGCACGCGTCATTGCGATTCCAGCAATTGCGATTCTTGGTGCGTTGCTGCTGGGCGGGATTTTATTCGCCTGGATCCGCACTGTGCGGCGCAAGCGGCAAATCCGCAATTACCCGTATGAATTTTTCGTACCGAAAGAATCGATGAGCATTCCCGCGCTGCTCCATTTAACCAACTCGGCGTCCCTGACGCCGAACGCCATCTCGGCAGCGATTTTGGAGCTCATGCGAAAGGGCAATATCAAGCAAGTCTCGGAAGATCATTTTGAGCTCATCAACCGGAAAACCGACCACGCCCATGAAGAGACGTTGATCGAGTTATTATTCGACTTTATTGGCGGCGGCCGTGAATTCACGCTGGCGCAAGTGGAACAATACACGGAAAACGAACTTAACCACCCGGCTTACAACGAAGCCATCGCCGAATGGAATAAAAACATCGGCGCCGAAGTAAAAGCGAAAGGCTTTTATGAAAAGCATCCGGTGCTGCGCTGGACGGCTAGCATCCTCAGCGCCGTGTTCGTCGGACTCGCCATCTACACCGGCATCTATGCGCTGTTCCCTGCAATGGCAGCCGCCATCGTCCTGGCGATGCTCGCGTTCGGCTTTGCCATCGCCTACGCGCCGATCACATTTGACGGGCTCGAAATCCGCCATCACTGGCGCCAATTAAAAGCGGCCATGCAAAACTTGCCAGAAAGCCAGTGGCACGCACTGAATTCAGACGACCAGCAGCGCGCCTACGCTTATCTGCTCGGCAGCGACCCGAAAACCGCCGAACGGAAAGCTGCAGCCTTCACGTCAGCGAATACCGCAGCGGATGACTCCAGCTTTGTCATGAATCCGATTTTCATGACGGCCATCTTTGTATCAGCTGGCACCACCACTGCCAGCGCAAGCGGCGGAACGGCCGGTTCTGGCGCAGGAGTCGGCGGTGGCGGCGGTGGATCTGGAGCGTTTTAACTTAAGCAGTGGAAAACTGCTTTGTGCCGTTCCATAGAAACCATGTATAAGTTTGCTTAAAACAAATAACCGCTCCGAGGAATGTTGATTTCCTGGAGCGGTTATTTTTGTGATGTAATTCATTTGTCCCCTGTGTACCTACTTGGGCTATCTTTATTTCCAGCCCTTCAACTTAATATAATCATCTGTATTTCATAAAAGATTTCTCTTAATTTCTTCAAATTCTTCAGTAGATATCTCACCTTTAGCAAACCGTTTCTTGGCGATTTCCATAGCGTCTCCACTGGAGTCTTTCTGAGATCGATTAAAATCGTTGTTATTGTTGTTTTTCACAATGTAGTAAATGCCAAAGCCCGCAATTACGATTATGATGATTAACACCAAAAATCCTCCTCCTAGTCCCATTCCCCATCCTGGTCCCATCATTGCTTTCTACCTCCTTTTTTTACTTCTGGTATATGTCTGCACTTCAAATATAGACGCTAGATGTGCAGAAATGGCGGAGTTTTGGAGACAGTGAATGCTGCTTCTCGTACTTCAGTTTTTTTGGAAAATAAAACTTTAAAGACCACTGGATCAGCCGATAACTATTATTCAATCAACAAGCTGCTTTTTACATTTAACCACTAGTCCCCCTTTCCCCTCGGAATCTAAAAACATATATAGAATGAGAAAACAGAAAAACTGATTTCCTTATTGAAGAACGGCATCGGCAATTGCTAAAGAAAATCAAACTTCACGATGAATTCCACAGTTTCCCTTTAACTAAATGACGCGGCTGTTAAGCAATAAAAAAAGCCCAATTTCTCAATTTAAATGGGAAATTGGGCTTTCGATATTTATAGCGTTCTAAAAGAGCGGAGCTTCTCTCTTAAAGTGGCAAAATCATTACTCTTTGCTGACAGTTATACCTATTCTATAACCTGATAGGGTCACGGCTTGCCCTGTATCCGATTCCGCATAATAAGATTTTATACCTTGAATTGCTTCTTCCATAGAGATACGACAATAAGGTTTTTTTATTCGGCTTCGCGGTATCTGTATAACGATTCATAGGCAGAGACGCGGTACTCCGTCTCAAAGGAAGAGCGCTTCCAGATGCTCTCTTTTTCATACGTTTCTTCCGTCTCGACCAATTTTAATTGCCCGGCTTCCATTGTCATGACATCGGATTCGATCACCTTCAGTTCTTTCTGTTCGGAATCCAGGGCCCGAATCTGTACTTGGACCTCTTTTTGCTGATCCAAATTATTTTTGATGAAAAATGAGTTTTGGTACTGCTGGTTATGGCAATTAGATGATGGGGTTCGCATGCATTCTTTTTCAGAGCTCATAAACAGGACGGTGATTTCTTCATCGGCTTGCTGCTGTTGGGCCATCGCCAGCGCATTTTTGACTTTATATATATAAGATGCTTTCTCCGCCAGCGGATACACCCAGATGGTGAAAAACAGGATGGTGGCACTGAGCACCACTGTGACAACCCACGCCACCTTAGGGTTATGGAACGATTTAGGCGCGTCTTTGAAGATGATGTTGACAACCACGGTAATGATGCCCACAATCACCAGAAACACTGCGCAAAGAATGAGGGCAGCTATGCTTTCGTAACCATTCTGGAAGAAAGAAAGTTGATAGGCATTGGAAAAATAGTAGTTTAAAACAGCACTGACAAGGACAACGGCAATAAGAGCCGCTAGGGATATTTTCCAGCGGAATTTTTCGGTTTTTCCGGCTTTGCTGCTTTTCAAATTCATGGTGGTCCAGAGAAACCAAGCGTATGGAAGAATAAAAAGGAGAATGACAAGGACAACGGTACCCATTAAATCAAGCCTTTCGCAAAAGGTAGTGAGAAACAAGAGCTTAAAAGCCATTACAGCGTATTTTTAAAAGTTCACTTTTATATGAGCGTTTTTTCTATCTCGCTTTAATTATACGGAACATATACTGGGAAAGGTTCAAAAATTTAGTAAAGCAGAAATCGGCCCCCTGAAAATGATGCCTTTTCCTATTCAAGCCGGGGTTCATGATTCTGCAAGAGCTCATCCCGATCTATGATTCGGCGGATACGTTTTGATCCAAACAATGTGAAGTATGCTCAGGAAGCAGAAAACTCTTTGATTTACTTTACTAAAATAAATAGCCGCTCCAAGGAATGTCGACTTCCTCGAAGCAGCTAGTTGTGTAATTCGTTTAAAACGGTTTAGGCAAGTTTTCACTTATTGATTTATCGGTTTTCGTATGCAATAAGATTGTCTATCTCGCGCTGTGGCGCCATTGCATGAATACCAGTTTTGTTTCATCCTAGACTGGGTACATAGGAGGCAACTATAAAACCAGGAGGAATCAGCCGTGAAGAAGAAATGGGTTCCCATCTTGCTTGCATTCGGGTTAGTGCTTGCCTCTCCCCTCTCCTATCAGCCGGTCGAAGCCACAGGCAATGCAGCTGCAGTAAAGGAAGACCAGCTGCCGGCCAAGCTTGAGAATCTAATGAAAATCGCCCCGGAGCATCAGTTTACGCTGCGGAAAGGTAGCACACGCATTGAAGTGGAACTCCTCCAATGGACCTTGAATCACTACGGATTAAAAACGGCGGTTGATCGCATTTTCGGACCTGTTACCCAAAAGAATGTCCGGCAATACCAGGCAGATAAAGGCTTGAAGGTTGATGGCATTGTCGGCATGCATACGTGGGCGGCATTATATGCAGAACATAAAAAACCGTTTGATCCAGAAGGCAAACTGCCGGCCAATCTCAGGAATCTAATGGATATCGCCCCGGAGCATCAGTTTACGCTGCGCGAAGGAAGCACACGCATTGAAGTGGAACTCCTTCAATGGACCTTGAATCAGTATGGACTAAAAACAGCGGTTGACGGCATCTTTGGACCCGAGACAAAACGAAATGTCCGGCAATACCAGGCAGATAAAGGCTTGGAAATCGATGGCATTGTCGGCGTGAATACATGGGCCGCCCTATACGCGGAATATCAGGAAACGTGATTGCCGCCACATCGTTCTGGAAAGAAACACGTTTAATTGTTTTCATGATTTTGTAGTAAGGCATGTGTCCGCCCGAAAAACCGGGTGGGCATTTTCAATTCCCATTAAACATATCTTTCTCCAGGAAACGACAACCTCCCCCTCCAAATCAATTGCCCAATAGATTCTTCCATATACAGAATCCCTTTCTACTTTTAAATACAATGTTTATAAATTAAATTCTTCCTCCATGATCTTATTAACTTCACCTTTTATTTTAAAATCCGCTATCAACATGTCATCCTTATCGAAATAACCCGGTTTTGAGAAAAAGAAAGCTTTAATCCCTTTTTTAAATTCCCCTCTACTAGCACCTGCAAATCTTGTGTAGCCCAGTGCTACTGCATACACAATAATTTCTTTCAAAAAAGAATGATTTTCAGCCTTTAGCTCAAAGTCAGGTGAAATTGAAATGGTCAACTCATAGTCATCCTTCTCTACTTCTTCGACGCCCTCAGGTACTGGCATTGACATGGTCATTCCTCCTCTTTCTATTTCTTCAGATTAACAAGCTTCATCAGATTTTCCAAAGTTTCATTTCTCATCCCATAAGTCTCTTTAATGGCTAATCCCATAGCAAGCCAAAGGATAGTCCCATCCGAGTTCGTTTCCATCGGACCGACAGTGCGTTCAAAAAGCGGATATAAATCGGCCAGATTTTCCTGCCGATAGCGATAGTTGAATTCCTGAATTGAACTCAACATATTAATGAAGCAGAGAAAGAACTCGTCTTTCAATAACGAAGTTGTCTCTTTTTTATGTGATTCTTCTATTCTATATACACAATCGAAAATTGCTGTAATCGTTTTAGCATCCAGAACAGGCAAGTTTTCTTTGTTAACTTTTAGCCTCTGCCTCATACTTTTACTTCCTTTGCTTGATAGCCCAAATCTGCAGAAGCAGCTGCAATGCTTCTGTTGATTCTGGTCATGTTATCTTCAAATTTCTTGCTATGGACCAGTTTTTGAATAGCTTCCTGTACTTTCTCTATACTCGACCAATCGGACACATAAACTTGATCGGTAAATATTCTTGTATACATTGAATTTGGAGATTTTGAAGAACTCTTGATTGTATAGCCATTCTCTTCTAGTTTTTCAAGAAGCATAATCCGATGATCAAATTCCAAGTTGCCGATTTCAATATATAATTTCAAATAATCATTAGGTTTGCGCTTCATGAATATAATCATTCCATAATTCAACCAGTATTGGCCTTTGTCACTGACTTTCTCCATAAATTCCTCGTACTGTTTCCACTCTGGGTAAAGAAAATTTGGAGCAGTTTTAGCTGCATTATACGTGGGGATTTTAAATTTACTGTTTTCTAATAAGAATTTCTCAAAAGCTTTCTTCAAAATAAGGGAACCTTCTGTGTAGATAAAATCAATTGTTTCTTTTGATGAAGAGTAGATTTTCTTCATCCATTCCTTTTCATCCGTCTTGATATTTTGAAGCTGCTTCTTGAATGTCTGATGATGATTTTGAAATTTAGTGTTTGGATTACTCAACAAATAAAGGTACGTAACAGCTTCGCCATGCTTTTCAAAAATCTCCTCTGCCAGCAACAGGCGGGCTTCGTCAGGGGCAAACCGTTCTTGCAAAATTGCTAAGTAATTTTTTAGAAACACTAAGACTTCTTCACTTATGGATTCTTTGTAAAACTTCAAAATGAACTCGAGCACTTCTGTAATATCCATATAATTTAGCGCTAAATATTTTTTATTTGCAGCTTCTTCCTCTAGCAAGGTAAGAAATATCGGTATAATCGTATACTCTGTATATTCTTCTTCTATGTACTCTAAGTAATCATTCAGTTGGTTGTCGGATTGGGAAGAATAGAATTTATTTTCGATAATGATTACAGTCTTATTTTCCTCGGAAGAAAGCACCAAATCGATATATCTCTTCTTTGTGGTCTGCTTTTCCCGTTCTACTTTCCAATCATCATATTTCATCGCCAACATTTTAAGGAAAAAGCTTGAATCACTGACAAAACTATCGTTCTCCGGTTTCATAAGTAAATTACTGATCAGCTTCTTTAGAAAAACGGAATTCAATCCGTGATTTCCCTCATGGTCTGTTAACCAGGCAAGGACGTTTGAATGCCTGATTTCATGGTTGTCCATACGCAAAACTTTTAAAGGATTGAATGTTTTAAACAGCCTGTCCAGTTCTTCAAATTGCTTACTGTAGATCATGTTTGCTATGTTCTTTACTTCGATTGTCATATATTAAGACCTCCTTTTTAAAATTATCAGAAACAGTTAATCCAAATAATTCGTCCCTAACCAATAGCAACGCTGACTCGTTGCCTCCATCTGAGCATCATTAAAAATAGGACTTCCCTTGAACCTCAAGTG
>NZ_JASDCW010000045.1:0-16733 GCF_030407685.1 Planococcus sp. APC 3906
AGACAAGTCTGGAAATAGCATCCTGCCAGCAGTCATATTCCTTGTATCTCTGTTGTCTGCGTTATAACCTTAAGAAAAATCGAAAAGGATGGGGTAGGTTATGGCTTCAATCTATGATTATGAAGTGAAAAAAGCAAATGGGGAAAAAGAATCACTCGCCAAATACAAAGGCAATCCGTTGATAATTGTCAACACTGCCAGCAAATGCGGCTTTACTCCCCAATTCGAAGATTTGGAAAAGCTCTACGAAAACTATAGAGGCCATGGGCTGGAAATTTTAGGCTTCCCAAGCGGCCAATTCAACGACCAGGAATTCCATAACCAAGATGAAATCATGGAATTTTGCAGAGCCAATTACGGTGTGACTTTTCCGATGTACGCAAAAATAGATGTAAAGGGAGAGACCGCAGATCCATTGTTTAAATACCTTGTCTCTGAGCAGAAAGGAATGCTGACGGAAGGCATCAAATGGAATTTCACCAAGTTCCTAATAGATCGTGAAGGCAATGTCGTAAAACGGTATGCGCCTCAAACCCCTCCGGCAAAAATGGAAGAAGATGTGAAAAAGCTGTTGTGACAAGTATTCGGAATACTTTTTCTTCTTCTTGTTTTCTTGACACTGCATAGCGCCGCTGATAACCTTACAATAATATTCAAAAGGAAGCAGGAGGAGCCTCTATTATGTGGGAATCAAAATTTGTAAAAGAAGGTCTAACGTTTGATGATGTTTTGCTTGTACCAGCCCAGTCGGAAGTACTGCCTAAGGATGTAGATTTGTCAGTGGAATTGACACCGACAATCAAATTGAACATTCCTATTATCAGCGCCGGAATGGACACTGTCACAGAAGCGAAGATGGCTATCGCGATGGCGCGCCAAGGCGGCCTGGGCATCATCCATAAAAACATGAGCATCGAAGAGCAAGCTGAGCAAGTGACAACAGTAAAACGCTCAGAGAATGGCGTTATCACGGATCCGTTTTTCTTGACTCCCGAGCATCAAGTCTATGATGCAGAGCATTTGATGGGCAAATACCGCATTTCAGGGGTTCCTGTCGTCAACAATATGGAAGAACAAAAACTTGTCGGCATCATCACGAACCGCGATCTCCGTTTTATCCAGGATTATTCATTGAAAATAAATGATGTAATGACAAAGGAGAAGTTGGTTACCGCTGCCGTGGGGACGACTTTAGAAGACGCTGAGAAGATTCTGCAGCAATATAAGATTGAAAAATTGCCAATCGTCGACAATGAAGGCATCTTAAAAGGCCTCATCACCATTAAAGATATTGAAAAAGTCATTGAATTTCCAAATGGCGCGAAAGATGCACATGGCCGATTGCTTGTCGGTGCAGCAGTCGGAGTGACTTCCGATACAATGAAGCGTGTCGAGCATTTGGTGAAGGCACACGTTGATGTCATCGTTCTTGATACAGCGCACGGCCATTCACAAGGCGTTATGAACATGGTGTCCCAAATCCGTGCGACTTACCCGGAATTGGTTATTATCGCAGGGAACGTCGCTACTGCGGAAGGCACGAGAGCATTGATCGAAGCGGGCGCAGATGTTGTCAAAGTCGGTATCGGGCCAGGCTCGATTTGTACGACGCGCGTCGTTGCAGGAGTCGGGGTGCCACAGATTACTGCAGTATATGACTGTGCAACAGAAGCCCGCAAGCATGGCAAATCGATTATTGCAGACGGAGGCATTAAGTACTCGGGCGATATCATCAAAGCCTTGGCAGCCGGAGGCCACGTCGTCATGCTGGGAAGCTTGCTTGCTGGGACAACGGAAAGCCCTGGAGATACAGAAATTTTCCAAGGCCGCCGCTTCAAGACTTACCGTGGCATGGGTTCAATCGCTTCGATGGAAAAAGGTTCAAAAGACCGTTATTTCCAGGACGAAGCCAAAAAATTGGTTCCGGAAGGCATCGAAGGCCGCTTGCCATACAAAGGCCCGTTGTCTGATACCATCCATCAATTAATCGGTGGAATCCGCGCCGGCATGGGGTATTGCGGAACGAAGGATCTTGTAACGCTGCGTGAAGAAGCTCAATTTATCCGGATGACCGGAGCTGGGCTGCGCGAAAGCCACCCGCATGATGTGCAAATCACAAAAGAATCTCCAAACTATTCTATTTAACCAATCTTGTACCTTTTGGCACCCTAATTCGTCATTAATTTGACGGAAAGGGTGCTTTTTACATGTTTTTCTTTCAGGACCTGTATAATATGATAGAATAGCATGTGGAAACTTATAGATGGAGGTATTTATACACGTGAAAAATGTTTTACAAACAACTATGTTGCTGACTGTAATGGCTGTACTCTTACTGACTATTATTGTTCCGCAGAAAACAGAAGCGGCGGATTCATTGAACATAATGGCGGATGCTGCAATTTTGGTCGACGCTGACTCTGGAAAAATATTATACGCACAAAATGCGGATGCTCCCCTAGGGATTGCCAGCATGACAAAAATGATGAGTGAATACCTTTTGTTTGAAGCAATTGAAGAGGGATCTGTAACATGGGACCAGGAATACTTGGTAACAGATTATACATATAAGATTTCGCAGGATATGACTTTGAGCAATGTGCCTTTGCGCGCTGAAGAAAAGTACACAATCAAGGAATTATACGAAGCGATGGCTATCTATTCGGCAAATGCCGCGACAATTGCAATCGCTGAAACAATTGCCGGCACAGAAGCGGAATTCGTTCGTTTAATGAATGAAAAGGCAAAAGAATTCGGTTTGGATGATGCGAAATTCGTCAATTCAACCGGTTTGAATAATGCCCATTTAATGGGAATGCATGTTGAAGGAACAGGGGCGAATGATGAAAACGTCATGTCAGCCAACTCTGTAGCGAAATTGGCCAAAATCCTTTTGGATAAATACCCTGAAGTTTTGGAAACAACCAAAATTCCGAACAAGGTTTTCCGTGAAGGCACTGAAGATGCAACAAACATGTTGAACTGGAACTCAATGCTTCCTGGAATGCCGTATCCATATGAAGGTGTAGACGGTTTGAAAACGGGCACGACTGATTTTGCCGGCCACAGCTTTACAGGAACGGCTAAGCGCGGCGATACACGCCTCATCGCAGTCGTGATGAAAGCCGTTGACAACGAAGGAGCTGGTTCATATAAAGCTCGATTCGATGCGACGCGTGCGTTATTCGATTTCGGTTTCTCCCAGTTCACGACAGCTGAAATCATTCCTGCAGGCTACCAGTTTAAAGGAAATGAAACCTTACCGGTAACAAAAGGCAAGGAAGATGAAGTGAACATCGCAGTGAAAGAGCCCGTGACAATGGTTGTCCGGACAAGCGAAAAAGACGATTACACACCTGAATTGGTGCTGGATGAAGCTTTGATGCAAGACGGCAAAATTGAAGCGGCAATCGACAAAGACAAAGTAGTCGGAACTGTGAAGCTTGCGATGAAAGAAGGCACGGATTACGGTTTCCTTGACGAGAAATCGGATGCGATCCAAGTCGTAACGACTGAAAAAGTGGAACGCGCTAACTGGTTCTCACTGTCCATGCAGGCTGTCGGCGGTTTCTTCGGAACGCTATGGACAGGTGCACTTGATTTTGTAAAAGGGTTATTCTAATAAAAAGCGGGCCATCACAAAGATGGCCCGTTTTTTTATGCAATTTTCCAGCATTCCATAAGCTTTGCAATGCCTTCAGTGATCTCTGTTTCCGATAATCCGCCGAAACCGAGGACGATTTGAGGCGGCACAGCAGTAGTTGCGCGGACATCGTAGGAAGACAAACCGAAAACGCGTATTTTTGAACGTTTGGCCAGTTCCACAAGCTCTGTTTCCGTTAAAGGGGTTTGGACGGTCAGTACAATGTGCATGCCAGCTTGTTCGCCGGAAATTTTGACCGCTGGCGCGAATTCCTGCAACGCGGCTGTCAGGTGCTCCAATTTCTTCTTGTACAGCTTGCGCATGCGGTTCAAATGGCGTGAAAAATGCCCATGCTCCATGAATTCAGCTACCAGCTGCTGGTCAATCCGCGGGACGGAAGACGAATAATGGAGAAAGGTCTGCTGATAGGCGCGCAATAAGCTTTTCGGCAGCACCATATAGGCGATGCGCAAAGACGGCATAAGCGATTTTGAAAATGTGCTGAGGTAGATGACACGGCCGCTGCGGTCCATGCTTTGCAGCGCTGGAATCGGCCGGCTCGTATAGCGGAATTCGCTGTCGTAATCGTCTTCGATGATAAAGCGCTGCGGCGCGGCTGCGGCCCAATTGAGGAGCTGGGCCCGTTTGGTGGCGCTCAGCACGGCGCCAGTTGGGAACTGATGCGATGGCGTCACATAAGCGATGTCGACGTTCAGCGCTTCCAGTTCTGAAACGCTGATGCCGTCCTCTTCGACGGTAACGGGCACCGCTTTCCGGTCATAATGGTCAAAAATACTGTGCGTCAGTGCATATCCCGGATTTTCGAAGCCGAATAAAACCTGTTTATCCAGCAAACGGATAAGCAATGGCATCAGCTGTTCAGTACCAGATCCAATGATGATCTGGTCGGTGTCGCATAATACGCCTCGGGAAGCGAAGAGGTAGCGGGCGATTTCCCGGCGCAATGATTCGTCCCCTTGCGGATGACCGGACAACAGCAAACCATGGTTCATTTCATCCAGCACTTCTTTGGCGATTTTCCGCCATGTTGAAAATGGGAAAGATTGCGTATCGATTTTCGCGGGATTGAAGTCGAATGTGTATTCCACCGGCGCTGCCGCTGCCTGCGGTTCATCCTGCTGCACGTCCAGATAAGCCAATTCCTCTACAGGCAGCGCATAAAACCCTTTCCGTGCGCGCGACTCGATAAAGCCTTCTGCAACCAGCTGGCTATAAGATAATTCAACTGTCGTCTGGCTGATATCGAGAAATTCGGCGAGCTTGCGCTTGCTTGGCAATTTAGCGCCGACGGAAATTTTTCCCGAACTGATGGCATGTTTGATTTCGCTGTAAAGCTGTTTGTATAAAGGCGTTGAATCGGTGCGCTGAAGTTGAAACATGAGCATGTCCATAGGTATCCATCTCTCCTGACCCTGTTTAATATAGTGGAACTGATTCTTTTTATGTGGTCACTTTCCATTATACTAAACTTATTAACCGATAGGAGGAATTTCAATATGAATCAACACGGTACAGATCGCGTAAAAAGAGGTATGGCTGAAATGCAAAAAGGCGGGGTGATCATGGATGTGGTGAATGCGGAGCAAGCGCGCATTGCCGAAGCTGCTGGTGCTACAGCCGTGATGGCATTGGAGCGTGTTCCTTCGGATATCCGCAGAGATGGCGGCGTGGCACGGATGGCAGACCCGCGCATCACTGAGGAAGTTATGCGGGCGGTGTCGATTCCGGTGATGGCGAAAGCGCGGATCGGGCATATTGTGGAAGCGCGTGTGCTCGAAGCGATGGGTGTCGATTATATCGACGAAAGCGAAGTGCTGACGCCGGCCGATGAAGAATTCCATTTATTGAAAGCCAATTATACAGTGCCCTTCGTCTGCGGCTGCCGCAATTTAGGCGAAGCGGCACGCCGCATCGGTGAAGGGGCTTCAATGCTGCGCACAAAAGGCGAGCCTGGGACCGGCAATATTGTTGAAGCCGTACGCCATTTGCGCCAAGTCAATGCTGAAGTGCTGAAAGTGGTGTATATGAGCGAGGATGAACTGATGACCGAAGCCCGCAATCTTGGCGCATCGTATGAATTCCTTCGTGAAGTGAAAAACCTTGGCCGCCTGCCAGTCGTCAATTTTGCAGCCGGCGGGATTGCAACGCCTGCAGATGCGGCATTGATGATGGAACTTGGTGCTGACGGGGTGTTCGTAGGATCGGGCATTTTCAAATCGGAGAACCCTGAAAAGTTCGCGCGTGCGATTGTTGAAGCGACGACCCATTACCAGGATTACCGTTTGATTGCGGAGCTTTCGAAAGATTTGGGCATCGCGATGAAAGGCATCGAGATTTCAAAGATTGCTGCAGGAGAGCGCATGCAGGAACGGGGCTGGTAAACATGCGGATCGGAGTTCTTGCGCTGCAGGGCGCTGTCCGTGAACATCTTCGCTCAATTGAAAAATGCGGGGCAGAAGCGGTTGCTGTCAAATGGCCAAAAGAGCTGGAAGGGTTGGATGGCTTGATCTTGCCAGGCGGCGAAAGCACGACGATGCGCCGCCTGATTGACCGCTATGGATTGATGGAACCTCTGCGTGAATTCGCGGCCAGCGGAAAACCGATGTTCGGCACTTGTGCCGGCCTGATTCTGCTTGCAGGTGAAGTGATGGGCGCAAACAAGCCGCATCTCGGTGTCATGGACGTTGTCGTGGAGCGCAATTCGTTCGGCCGCCAAATAGACAGCTTTGAAGCGGATTTGCAGATTGCGGGCTTGGATAACCCGTTCAATGCGGTATTCATCCGCGCCCCGCATATCGCAAGCATCGGCCCTACCGCTGAAGTGCTGTGTGAGCATAACGGCAAAATCGTCATGGCGCGCAGCGGCCAATTTCTTGGCTGCTCGTTCCATCCGGAATTGACGGACGACCACCGCATCACGGAATACTTTATTGGCATGGTACGCGAGGCGGTAAAGGCTCCCTTGCCAAATTAATGAATATATAGTAAAGTATGATTAATTTAAAAGAAGAAACGTTGATGGGGATCAGTAAAGCGTGTGTTTTTCCAAAGAGAGCCGGTGGTTGGTGCGAACCGGTGAAAAACGCGTTTGAATCCACCCCGGAGTTGCATGGCGAAAAAAGCCATTGCCGGTTTTAATGCCGTTATGTGATGAAGAGGATCGGCTTTTTTTGCCGGTCAATCAGGGTGGCAACGCGGGTAGCTCTCGTCCCTTTACCAAGGGATGAGGGCTATTTTTGTTGTCTTTTTTCCGTCAGCGAAACGATTTAGAGGAGGAATACTTTATGTTGGACATTCGATTTGTACGAGCCAATTTTGAAGAAGTGAAAACGAAACTTGCAAAACGCGGAGAGGATATTTCCGTATTGGACGATTTTGAAGGCCTGGACTTGAAGCGCCGGGAATTGATTGCCCAGACGGAGAAATTGAAGGCGGAACGCAACGAAGCAACACAGAACATTGCGTTGATGAAGCGCAACAAGGAAAATGCGGATGATGCGATTGCGAAGATGCGCCAAGTCGGCGAAGAAATCAAAACGATCGACGACGAATTGCGCGACGTAGAAGAGCGTCTGAATTACATCATGATGCGTGTGCCAAACATTCCGCATGACAGCGTACCGGTAGGCGATTCTGAAGACGACAATGTCGAGATTCGTACATGGGGCGACAAACCGGAATTCGATTTCGAAGTCAAACCGCATTGGGACCTCGGCACCGATTTGAACATCATCGATTTCGAACGCGCCGCCAAAGTGACCGGCAGCCGTTTCGTCTTTTACCGCGGCCTTGGTGCACGCCTGGAGCGCGCATTGATCAATTTCATGATGGACCTGCACCAGGAAGAGCATGGCTATGAAGAAATGCTGCCGCCTTACATGGTCAACCGTGAAAGCTTGACGGGCACGGGCCAGCTGCCGAAATTCGAGGAAGATGCTTTCCTGATCGAGAAAGAAGGCTATTTCCTGATTCCGACATCAGAAGTGCCAGTGACGAACTTCTACCGCGATGAAATTCTGGCAGCTGACATGCTGCCGCAGGCGTTTGCTTCATACAGCGCGAATTTCCGCTCTGAAGCGGGTTCTGCAGGCCGCGATACGCGTGGCTTGATCCGTCAGCATCAATTCAATAAAGTCGAGCTGGTGCGCTTTGTAAAGCCGGAAGATTCTTATGATGAGCTGGAGAAATTGACGGGCCATGCGGAGAAAGTGCTGCAGCTTTTGGGCTTGCCGTACCGCGTCTTGAAAATGTGCACCGCTGACCTTGGCTTCACTGCTGCGAAGAAATACGATATCGAAGTATGGATCCCGAGCCAGGAAACATATCGCGAAATTTCTTCTTGCAGCAATTTCGAGGATTTCCAGGCACGCCGCGCGAACATCAAGTTCCGCCGGGAAGCGACTGGAAAGCCGGAATTCGTCCACACACTCAATGGAAGCGGGCTTGCTGTCGGCCGCACGGTCGCAGCGCTTCTTGAAAACTGCCAGCAGGCAGACGGCACGATTGCCATCCCTGAAGTATTGCGCCCCTATATGGGCGGCAAAGACTTTATTACACGTTAAAAGAAACAGCCGGAAAGCACGATGCTTCCCAGCTGTTTTTTATTTTTTGCAGAATGGGTAAAGAAGGAGACGGACTTCGGAAAGGGAGTGGCAGGATGGAACATCTATCAATCCATACAAATGGCATTGTTTTGCATACAGTGGCAGCGGGGCCTGAAGAGGGCCCCCTCATCGTGCTGCTGCATGGCTTCCCGGAATATTGGGAGGCGTGGAAGAACCAGATCGGCCCGCTTGTGGAGCAAGGCTACCGGGTCTTGGTGCCTGACCAGCGCGGCTATAATTTAAGCGATAAGCCTGAGGGGGTCAGCCAGTATACATTGGATCTGCTGCGGGACGACATAGCGGGCTTAATCGAGCAATCAGGCAGAGACCACGCCACCATCATCGGCCATGATTGGGGAGGTGCTGTAGCTTGGCATCTGGCGGCGACAAAACCGCAATTTGTCGACAAGCTGATCGTGGTGAATGTGCCGCATCCGAAAGCGATGCCGCGCGTATTGGCCAAAAATCCGCTGCAATGGGCGAAAAGCTCCTATATGGCCTTTTTCCAGCTGCCGGATTTGCCCGAAAAGGCATTGGCGGCAGATTATTTCAAAACGATGGCGAATAGCCTTGTCACGACCAGCAGGCCAGACACATTTTCACAACAAGACATAGAAGCGTACAAAGAAGCGTGGGACCAGCCAGGCGCATTGACGGCCATGCTGAATTGGTACCGGGCGATACGCCAAGGCAGCATGCTGCAGACTCCGGACCATAAAATAACGGTGCCTGTACGTATTATCTGGGGAGTGGGGGACCAGTTCCTGTCGCCGATGCTTGCGAAGGAAAGCCTGGATTTTTGTGAGGATGGCGAATTGGTATTTATCGGAGAAGCGACCCATTGGGTTCATCATGAGCAGCCTTATATTCTCAATCTGCTGATTGAAAGGATGTTAAAAGAAGAAAAAGCGGCTTTATAGCAGCCGCTTTTTCTTCTTTTTGTTTTCCCGGATCGCCCGGAAAAATTGTGTCAGCAAACCTCCGCATTCGTCGGCCAGCACGTTTTCGGTGACTTCGCATTGATGGTTGAAGCGTTCGTCGTTCAATAGCCGGTAAAGGGAATCGACACAGCCTGCTTTGGAATCGCGTGCGCCGTAGATGACACGCGGGATGCGCGATTGCAGAATCGCACCGGCACACATCGGGCAAGGCTCTAACGTTACGTAAAGGTTTGTATCTTCCAAACGCCAGTTGCCCAGCTTCTGGCAGGCTTCCTGTATCGCCAAGAGCTCGGCGTGGGTTACGGCGTTCTGGCTGGTTTCCCTTAAATTGTGCGCACGCGCAATCACTTCGCCCTTGTGGACAATAACAGCGCCAATCGGCACTTCGCCTTTTGCGGCCGCTTTTTCCGCTTCTTCAATTGCCATTTGCATATAATAATGGTCTTGCTCCATGCCATTCATGATTCATCGCTCCTTAAAGGAAGTGTAGCATCCTGAATCGGAATATTACAGCCCAGCACAGACAAAACGCAAAATAAGGCGTAAAATTAACGGATACGAGCTATAACCAAGGAGCGATTGGATGGTCAAAGAACATAAAAAAGAGACATTGGGGCATTTGATTCGGCGTTTATTCTTTATCTTGATCGGCGCCACGATGGCCGCTGTTTCCATCGAGCTGTTCCTGGTGCCGAACTCCATCATCGATGGCGGCATTATCGGGATCTCGTTGATCCTGGATTATTTGACGCCCGTGCCATTCGGCATCTTGTTGGTCATCATCAATTTGCCGTTTCTGTTTTTCGGCTACAAGCATATCGGCAAAAGCTTTTTCATTTCTTCCATTTTCGCCATTGTAGCGCTGGCGATCATTGAATTTCCTTTGCATCCGATTCCCGGATTCATCGATGATCCCTTGCTGGCGACCGTCTTTGGCGGCATGCTGCTCGGCGCAGGGGTCGGCCTTGTCATCCGCAACGGCGGCGCACTCGATGGCACCGAAATCCTCGGCATCCTGCTGACGCGCAAGCTGCCATTTTCCGTCGGTGAATTTGTCATGTTCGCCAACATCTTCATTTTTACCTGGGCCGGATTTGTGCTGGGCTGGGAACAGGCGATGTATTCGATCCTCACTTATTACATCGCATCCAAAACGATTGATGCGGTCATCCAAGGGCTTGATGATACGAAATCGGTCATTATCGTCTCCGCAGAATACGAAGAACTGGGGGAAGCCATCAACTCGCGGCTGGGCCGCAGCGTCACGAAGCTGCACGGCAAAGGCGGTTTTAAAGAATCGCCGACAGATGTCATTTATGTGGTGGTGACCCGCCTCGAACTCACCAAGCTTAAGCAGATCGTCACAGACATTGACCCGAAAGCGTTCTTGACGATCATGGCGACCCAGGAAGTCCACGGGGGGACATTCAAAGCACCGATCCATTGATGGATGGGTGCTTTTTTCTGCTATTTTTAACGGGGGGTCTATGGTAAAATGAAAAACATTGCAACACACTTGAACAGAAAGAGGGGAACTTCCCATGCCGGTGCCATTTATCACCGTTGAAGGTCCGATTGGCGTTGGCAAAACGTCATTGACAAAAGCGATAGCTGACCAAAACCAATTTCAGATGCTGAAAGAAATTGTTGACGAGAACCCGTTTCTCAATAAATTTTACGAAGACATTGAAGAATGGAGTTTCCAGACCGAAATGTTCTTCTTGTGCAACCGTTACAAACAGATGTCCGATATCCAAAAGAAATTCATCTCGAAACGTGAATCGGTCGTTGCGGATTATCACATCTTCAAAAACCTGATCTTTGCCAAGCGCACATTGGCGGACGCGGAATATGCGAAATACGAATCGATCTACAACATCCTGACTGCAGATATGCCGAAACCGAATATGGTCGTTTATTTGCACGCGAGCCTCGACACGCTGATGGCGCGCATCAAGATGCGCGGCCGCGAGTTCGAACAGATGATCACCCCGGAATACATGGAGCAGCTCGCTGCAGATTATCATGAATACATGGAGCACTTCGAGCGCGAGCATCCGGAAATCCCTGTCTTGCGCGTCAATGGAGATGAAATGGATTTCGTCCAGAATGGAGCGGATCTTGCGCTCATTTTAAGCCGAGTGGACGAAACCTTACAAAAAAGGAGCTTATCAGTATGAATTTACGTGAAAAATACGATATCCCATCCGATGCAGTCATCACGATTGCCGGTACCGTGGGAGTCGGCAAATCAACCATGACAAAAGCGCTGGCGGATGCTTTGCAATTCCGCACATCATTTGAAAAAGTGGACACGAACCCTTACCTGGATCTGTTCTACGATGACTTTGAAAAATGGAGCTTCCATTTGCAGATCTACTTCCTGGCTGAGCGCTTCAAAGAACAAAAGCGCATGTTTGAATACGGCGGCGGTTTTATCCAAGACCGTTCAATTTATGAAGATACAGGCATTTTCGCTAAAATGCACCAGGAAAAAGGCACGATGAACGACGTCGACTACGAAACATACACCAACCTTTTCGAAGCGATGGTCATGACGCCTTATTTCCCGCATCCCGATTTGCTGATTTACCTGGAAGGTTCGCTTGACGACATTCTTGGGCGCATCCAGGAACGCGGGCGTGCAATGGAGCAGCAGACGCCTGTCGATTATTGGGTGGAAATGCACGAACGCTACGAGACATGGATCAACAACTTCAACGGCTGCCCAGTGCTCCGCTTGAATATCAGCGACTACGATCTGATGAACGATCCAGATTGCGCGGAACGCCTTGTTGAGCGCATCGGCAGCTTTATCCAGCAGACTTCCGTTTTAAAAAGATAACGTAAAGCCCGGACACCGCGTCCGGGCTTTATTATTTCCCGGGAAATAATGAGAAGAAGAAAGTGTTTTGCATATTTATTTCGATTCCCGCATATGAAAAAAGAAGGCAGCCCGGAGGCTGCCTTCTTTAGCATGTCGAGAAACTTAGATAGTTGTTTTGAATTTCGCTTCAGACGGACGCTTTCCACGGGCCTGGCTTCAGCCTCCTCGTCGCTAGCGCTCCTGTGGGGTCTTCAGCTCAGGCTTTGCCCGCTGGAGTCGCCGCCTTCCGCTTCATTCAAAGATATTTCT
Source organism: Planococcus sp. APC 3906 (assembly GCF_030407685.1). NCBI lineage: Bacteria > Bacillati > Bacillota > Bacilli > Caryophanales > Caryophanaceae > Planococcus > Planococcus sp. APC 3906. The sequence goes on from NZ_JASDCW010000045.1 coordinate 12,346, forward strand.
TAATAACGAGTTATTTCTTTTACTGAAGCACATGAAAGATACACTTTCTGCATTTTCTTTCGTGTTATTCAGATATGGAGTAAAACAGCGGAGACGCCTGCGGGAAAGCGAGACAGCCGAGACCCCGCAAGGAGCGAAGCGACTGAGGAGGCTTGGCGCTCGCTCGCGGCAAGCGTAGCTGTTTTGCGGAATATCGGATCTACTAGAAAAAGGATTTACCTTTCTCAAAAAATGCAAGAAGGCAGCCCGGAGGCTGCCTTCTTAAATAATTATGTATCAAAATGTTCAGACATATAAGCTTTAAGAAAAATTCGCTACTTTCGTAACGAATCCAATCTCGAATTTATATGCGCGTAAATTCAAAAAATGGAGGAGGAAGAGGGATTCGAACCCCCGCGGGATTTGACTCCCCTGTCGGTTTTCAAGACCGATCCCTTCAGCCAAACTTGGGTATTCCTCCGTGTAAGACAAGAATTAATTTACCATGAACCGAATATTGCTGTCAACAGTTTCGGATATTTTTTTTGAGCTTCCTGTAAAAAAGGGGTTACTAAAGCCGTTGCGCCGCCATTCTTCGCTGGGTGGGATGTGCTCGTTTTCATTTGGCGGCAATCATTTGAGGCGATTGGAGTTTAACGATTGATTTTTGAAAGGATGTTTCGTATACTAGTTAATGCCGTGCTAGGTGGGAAGATAGCGGTGTCCTGTAACCTGCAATCCGCTTTAGCAGGACTGAATTCCTTTCCTAGGCTGTTTATATGCAGGGTCTGCCTCTCGCACGTAGTGTTGACGTTTGGGTCCTGCGCAATGGAAACCCATGAACCATGTCAGGTCCGGAAGGAAGCAGCATTAAGTGGAACTTTTCATGTGCCGCGGGGTTGCCTAGATCGAGCCAACGACTAGGGTAACGCTTGTGTACAGCAGTCGAAGAAAGGTGCGCGGCATTAACTTTCAAACCCAATCCTGTCCGCAACTATGCGGGCAGGATTTTTGCTGTCTTTTTTACGGACAGCGGGCTTTTCCTGCGGCGGATTCGTTCAGGAAGAGACCTGATTTATGGTATAATGGAGAGACACAATACAGCTTTTACAAAAGGAGAGAAAAACGTTGGCGTATCAAGCTTTTTACCGTGTGTACAGGCCGCAGTCCTTTTCCGAAATGTCAGGCCAGTCGCATATAAAACAAACCCTTCAAAATGCTCTCCTTTACAATAAGACGACGCATGCTTATTTGTTTTCAGGACCGCGAGGCACTGGGAAGACGAGTGCAGCCAAGATTTTCGCGAAAGCGCTCAATTGCGAAATGGCTCCGGTAGCGGAACCCTGCAATGAATGTGCATCGTGCAAAAGCATTACCGAGGGCTCGAACACCGATGTCATCGAGTTCGATGCCGCTTCCAACTCCAGGGTTGAAGAAATGCGGGAGATTATTGAAAAAGTGCGTTTTTCTCCTGCGAATTCGCGTTTTAAAATTTATATTATCGATGAAGTCCATATGCTTTCCAATAGTGCATTCAATGCTTTATTGAAAACATTGGAGGAGCCGCCTGAACACGTGGTGTTCATCTTAGCTACGACAGAACCGCATAAACTGCCCCTGACAATCATTTCCCGCTGCCAGCGCTTTGATTTCAAACGCTTGACGCAGGCGGATATTGTCGAGCGGATGGTGGAAGTGCTGAGCGATGCGGGCATTCCTTATAATGAACATGTGCTGAAAATAATTGCGCAGGCAGCTGCGGGCGGGATGCGCGATGCGCTGAGCCTGCTTGACCAAGTGGTATCGTTCAGCGGAGACGAGATGACTGTTGAAGACGCCTTGCTTGTCACCGGTTCGATCAGCCAGGATATGTTTTATGATATTGCCGAAGCGCTATTGGCGAAAGACGTCGGCCAATCGCTGACGCTTTTGGAACAATTGGTGCGTGATGGCAAAGATCCTGTCCGTCTTGTCGAAGACTTCATCACGTTCTTCCGGGATTTGCTGCTGATCCAAACAGCGCCGGATCTGCACGATATGCTGGAACTTGCTGCGCACGAACCGCGCTTTGAGGAACTTGCGAAGCAATTTGATGCAGCGATGCTGTATTCGTGGATAGACGTGCTGACCAAAACGCAGCAGGAAATGCGTTTTTCGAACCATACAAAGATTTACTTGGAAACCGCGATTTTGAAAATGGTCCAGGCAGATGCACCCGTAGCGGCGTCTTCGGCGTCCGCTTCGCCGGAACTTGAGGCGAAAGTCAATCAGCTCGAACAATTGATCATCCAGCTGCAGCAACAGCTGAAAAACGGGGTTTCCGCCCCAGCGGCAGCCGCTGCTGGCAGCCCGGAAGCGAAACGGCGCCCCCGTTCGCAGAGCGGCTATAAAATTCCGGTCGCCCGTATTCAAGATGTGTTGAAGAATGCGACGAAACCGGATATTCAGGCGCTCAAGACGAATTGGGCGACTGTCATGGGCCAGCTGCAGAAATCACATGCTGCACTGCTCAATGAAGCGGAGCCTGTAGCGGCGTCAGCAGATGCTTTTGTGTTAAAATTCAAGTATGATATTCATTGTCAGATGGCAGCGGATAATCAGACATTTGCCGTCGCTTTCAGCCAACTTTTAGAGCAGTACACCGGCAAAGCTTATGCGCCTGTATTCGTTCCTGACGAAAGCTGGCTGAGAATCCGTGAAGAGTTTATCAAAAGCAACGGATTGAAAGCGGGGGCGGAAGATAAGCGGGCGGAATCTGAAGAAGAGCATCCATTCTCTGCAGAAGGCGAAGTGGCGGAGCAAGATCCGTTTATTGCGGAAGCGGAGCGCTTATTCGGCAAAGATTTCGTCGAAGTCCACGAAGATTAAAATCGATTAACCCAAATTTGAGGAGGAAACAATTATGCGCGGTGGAGGAAATATGCAAGGCATGATGAAACAAATGCAGAAAATGCAAAAAGAAATGGCAGTTGCCCAAGAAGAGCTGGGAACGTTGACTTTCGACGGATCAGCTGGCGGCGGAATGGTCAAAGTGACAGTTTCCGGCCATAAAGAAGTGAAAGATGTCGTATTGGATCCATCAGTTGTCGACCCGGAAGATGTTGAAATGCTTCAAGATCTATTGATTGTTGCTACAAACGAAGCGTTTAAAAAAGCGGATGAACATGCGAATTCCACAATGGGGAAATTCACTAAGGGCTTAAACATTCCTGGCATGTTCTAGGAGGTAAAACAAAATGCATTACCCTGAACCTATTTCTAAATTGATGGAGAGTTTTATGAAACTGCCAGGAATCGGGCCAAAGACAGCGGCCCGGCTGGCATTTTTTGTGCTCGGCATGAAGGAAGATACTGTTTTGGATTTCGCCAAGGCGCTTGTTGATGCAAAACGGAATTTGAGCTTTTGTTCGATTTGCGGCCACATTACGGATGTAGACCCTTGCCATATCTGCCAGGACCAGCAGCGCGATCGCACGACGATCTGCGTTGTCCAAGATCCGAAAGATGTGATTGCGATGGAGAAGATGCGTGATTACACCGGTTTGTATCATGTCCTGCAAGGAGCGATATCACCGATGGATGGCATCGGCCCGGAAGACATTAACGTACCGTCATTGTTGAAGCGTCTGCAGGACGAGGAAGTCAAAGAATTGATTTTGGCTACGAACCCTACTATAGAGGGAGAAGCGACAGCGATGTATATTTCACGCCTTGTCAGACCCTCCGGTATCAGAACCACTCGCATCGCCCACGGTTTGCCGGTCGGCGGAGATTTGGAATACGCCGATGAAGTGACCTTATCCAAAGCGATGGAAGGCCGTCGCGAATTATAAAGAGGAGATAGGCGAGTGTTTTTTAAAAGAGGGAAATTGAGAAGAGAATTTGATGAACAATTGATTCAGCAGTTTCTGGATACGAAGCAGGACTTGGTAAAAGCCCAGACGTTCCAGGCGCTGTCGGCGGATTACGACCAGCGGTCAGAAGCGGAATGCAAGATTTGCGAATGCAAGAACCTGTATCTTCTGAAAGAAGCGCGGATCCGAAACGTCAGCATGAAATGAAAGGCGGCGGCTTTTAAAGCGCCGCCTTTTACAATGTTTACGGCGTGCATATATAGAAGAGATTCAAATATGATACTGCAATAATAATTAAATTGAACTTTATTGAATTAAAGTGTTGACTCTCTTGGGAACATGCTTTAATATAATAGGAGTCGCCAAAAGAAATGCAATCATGAAATAACAACTGGCGTACAAACATGAACCTTGAAAACTGAACAGCAAAACGTCAACGAAAGACGTCACGAGCGCTTCGGCGCGAGAACGGCTTTTGCGAAGCTTGCCGCAAGGCAAACGGAGCAAAGCTTTTCAAACCCAAAGTGTTCGTGGCTTAACTACTGATCAGCATCA
>NZ_JASDCW010000046.1:0-14800 GCF_030407685.1 Planococcus sp. APC 3906
TTAGTGGGACTCCCGCATCAATGATTGGTCGAGCTGTTAAGATAGTGCGAAGTGTTCTGCTCATCTGTGCGGTGCCGTTGTTGCATCCTTTCATTACTTTTATGGCCTTTTTCGTAATGGTGGATAATATACCTTCCATTTTCAGTATATTCTACTACCTAAAGATTATTTTATTCTCTATGTGGATATTTTTGGTGATCGTAAAAGTTTACTTCGAAAAGAAATATTTGGATACGAAGAGTGCTATTTTAACGATTGTATTTGCTGTTCCGGTAATCGGGCTTTTATATCTTATTTATACAAACTTATTTTAAGCTCTATTGTTGAGGGTTTCGTAATTAATTCACAACAAAATGGGGATTATGGTCTTTATTTAAAACAGTCATAATAATTTAATTACACATTAGAACGTAACAGAAGTTATCATAAAAAAACCAAAGACCCCCAACACGCTTTGAAAGCTTGTTGAGGGTCTTTGCATGAACAAAATAAACGCATGAACCAGATGTAAAAGATCTAAAGGTACTTGTTCAACGCTCGATACACATCCACAATATCATCGAGTGGGATCCGCACCAAACCGCTTGATGAAGGAGCGACAAATTCAATCGTTCCAGTAACGACGGGATCTTCTTGGACACCCCAACCGATTTTGCGCTTTCGACTATATTCCTTGTAGACGCCTTTGCCGACAAAGCACACGGCATTCGGCTGGTACGCTTCGATTTTCTCGCGCAGCAAGACGGCGCCTTCTGCGTATTCCTCTTTTGAAATATCCGCAGCTTCGCGGGTTGGGCGCTCGACGATATTTGTCAGGCCGAAACCGAGTTCAAGCAATTCCTGGTTTTCGTGCGGCGCGAATTTTCTAGGCGTCAAACCGGCTTCGTGGAGGATTTTCCAAAAACGGTTTGTCGGGTTCGCGTAATGATAGCCGGTTTCAGATGAGCGGATGCTCGGGTTAAAGCCGACAAACAGGATTTTCAATCCCACCTCAAGATGGTCGGGTATGGGTTCTAGGTGCATAATGGTCACTCCTTACTCTAAGAACAGTATAACGAAGTTTCCCTTTTTTATTCATCCATACACATTCGGAGAAGCCAAAGAAAAAACGATTCCCCATGTAACTGGGGGAATCGTTTAATGAAAAAATCAGTATTTGTATGATTGGCCACCGTCGATGTTGATGACCGAAGCGTTGATGAAGCGTGAGCTGTCTGACAGCAGGAATGCGACCAGGTTGCCGACTTCTTCCGGTTTGCCGAAGCGTTTCATCGGGTTGACGCTGACGAACTCTTTGCCGACCGCTTCCCAATCGTCGCCGCCGATTTGCTTAAGCGAACCTTCGACCATTGGCGTCATGATGGCGCCTGGTGCGATGGCGTTGATGCTGATGCCGAACTCGCCGTATTCAACACCCGAGTTGCGGGTCAAGCCGACCACGCCGTGCTTGCTTGCCGCGTAGCCGGATTGGTTGCCGACGCCGCGGATGCCGCCGACTGAAGCGGTGTTGACGATCGAGCCGGAGCCTTGTTCTTTCATGACTTTCAAGACATGTTTCATGCCGTAGAAGACGCCATTCAAGTTGACGCTGATGACTTTTTCGAATTCATCAGAGCCGTAGTTTTCCGTGAGGTTCTGTTTGCCTTCGATGCCGGCGTTGTTGAAGAAACCGTCGATTTTACCGAATGTATCGACTGTGAATTGGACGTAATTTTTCACTTCTTCTTCATTCGTGACGTTTGCCTCGAACAATTCGATCGCCGCTTCAGGAGATGCTTGAAGCACTTCGTTTTTCGTTTCTTCCAGCGATGCTTTGTTCATATCAACAAGCACCAGTTTTGCGCCTTGTTTGGCGATGGATAGCGCTGCTGCGCGCCCAAGTCCTGAACCGCCGCCTGTAATCAATACAACTTTGTCTGTGAAATCGATCATTCTGAATCTCTCCTCTATTTGTTGGTATGCTAAACTGTAAGTAATGTACTTATTAAGTGTAACCGGTTGCAAAAGCAAGCTCAATCAGTAGAAAAACAGCAGTTGTCGAAAAAATCGACAATTCTGCATAAAGTGTCGATTTTTTCATTGGAGGCAGAGGCAATGATGGAAAATAAACGAAAAAACACCCCGCAAAATGAACGGACAAAACATCAATTGAAACAGGCTTTTGTCCATTTGATCAATGAAAAAGGCTTGAGCCATGTGTCTGTCACGGATATTGTGGAACGGGCGCAATACAACCGGGCGACGTTTTACCTGCATTATTTGGACAAACCGGATATCACGGAAGACCTCAAGCGAGAAATGTTCGAGCAGGTGAAGCGGACCGGCATGGAACGCTACCAGCCGGGGAAACGGGTCGATGTCCGGCAGATGGATGCGGAATCGTTCGAGCTCGTGAGTTTCATCTACGACAATCGTTCTTTTTTCAATCTGTATTTGAAGGAAGACACGATTCCAGGGCTGTACCAGGATTTGCCGAAGGCGATTTTCGAAATGCTCGACGAGAATTTCACGTTCAGCGCAATCGGCAGCCACGACATCAATTCGTCCCAGTTTAAGATGTACATGGCCCACGGCACCACGGGCATCATCCTCGACTGGGCACGCAATGGCTACCAGCAGTCGCCGGCGGAAATCACGCAATTGCTGATCGGCATCTTGCAGGCATTTGCCAATGGCTTCACCATTGAGCCAAGTGATTCCCGGGCGTAATAATATTGTGGACTATCAAAAAATCCCCTCCGGCTGCTGAAGCGGGAGGGGATTTTGCGTCAACGCAAGTCGACGTGGATAATGGTTGCTTCAATCGGTACGCCGTCATCTTCGGCATGTTCGATGCGCTTGATCAACGGCTCGATTCGGATGGAAGAAGCTTGCGGATCCAGAGTTTCGAACGTGAACTGTAATTGAGATTCATTGCCCGTGCCGAAATGCATCGGATAGATATTGCCCAGATCGTCCACAAGCTGCCAATCGGTGATGTACCGGTCTTCATCAATGTCTTTTTTGTGCATCGCCAGCACCGTTGATAACTTGGTCAGGCGCAGTTCGTCCAGCTTATACGAGCCGCCTTCAAAATCGACGGTTTGATTGACTGGAACTTTTACGCTGTTGAGGGCATTCAAGTTGAAAGTGAATTCCCAGTCGCCTTCGACTTTTGCGCCGGTTTCCATATCGGTGAACGATTCGGGCGCCCACTTAAGCTTGATGGTTTGCGGCGCTTTCCACAGGAAATTCGGGGCCATGGTCAGCATGCCAGCATACGTCGTATCGTTCACTTTGTTCATCGAAGTGACAGAGCCGGAACCGCGTGTCCAAGGTGCTTCCAGCAATCCATCTGCATTCGGGAACTCGCCAAGATCGGTTGTTGTCTGCAAAGCGAAAGCGACTGTCACCGAGGTGCCGTCGTAAACCGCTTCTTCAATGGTTATTGTGGCGCCATTGCTCGTTTCTTCCAAGCCAATCGGCTGCGCCACTTCGCTGAAATGGTTGAAAATGAGTTCGTCGCCGTCGAAATAGGAAACGATGTCTTGCAGAATCGGAATTTGAGATGCCAGGGAAGGGAACGCGGCGAAGGCAGTGGTAGAAACAGCGACGGCAATACCTGCGGCAAGCGCCACGTTTTTCAGCCAAGGCGATTTGCGGCGCTGTCCAAGAATGCGCTTTTTCAGTTGTTTCTTTTCAAATTCCGACACATCCGCCTCCGGGATGTCTTCAATATTCGTTGTCAGCCACTTGTTTAAATCGCTCATGTAAACCGCTCCTTTCCGCCAAATAAGGCCGCTAATTTCCGTTTCCCGCGGTACAGCCGGTTATCGACCGCGGATACGGTGATGCCGAGGGATTCGGCAATTTCTGCGTTCGGCAAACCGAGGAAGTATTTCATCAAGAACAAATCGCGGTCCGCTTCCGGTAAACTATGGAGCCCAGCCAGCACTTCATCCCGCGCTTCTTTATCAAGCACCATTTCTTCTGTGTTATTGGAAATGCCTGCAGTCCGCACATCATCAGTGACCGACTCGCGTTCCAGCCTCTTCATGTGCCGTCTGTAGCTGTCGATTGCTTTGTATTTCGCCACCATGCCGGCCCATTTCCGGAAATCGCCGGCATCGCCGTCAAATTGCTTCGCCCGCTGCCAAATGGTCATGAACACATCGTTCAGGCATTCTTCCGCAGCTTGGCGGCCACAGCTCTTCAAAAGGATGTGCTGGCAAATCCCTTTCAAAAACGGCATGTATGTATCGATCATGTAGTTGAGCGCCGCTTCGTCTTGCCGCTTCAATCGAGCGATGAAATCCTCCACCGGAACCCCTCCTTTCCTTTGTTACTGTATACAACGATAGGGGCGAATAAAATCTCGCGCACTCTATATAAATTTTAACAAGTACTGTTTCGGCGTTAACATGAACGAATCTCGTGTCAACATGAATTGTTTTCACTTTAACATGAACTCATCCAACGTTAACATGAACTGCCAGAAAATTAACCGGCACTAGCAAAATAAGCATCGTCCAAAGTTCAAAAGCACAATATGAAAAGCCTTTCGCTGCAGCGAAAGGCTCCCGCAATCGTAAAAGAAGGCATTCCGACAAGGCGGAATGCCGATTGCTGTTTACCCAATTCGCTGGTCGAATGTCAGCTCGCGATATTCAAAGCGTCCAACAATCTGTAGAATGGAAACAAAGCAAACTGGACAACGAAAGGGGCACGACCTTATGACGCGAAAATTCCCGTTTTCAAAAGATATCAGCCTGGCCTTCAAAAACGATCCGCCGGGCCAGTGGCTGCTGGCATTGCCTGAAGGCTGCATCCGATTGAGCTCGGGCTATCCGGAGCCGGTACTAGTCCCAGCCGAAGCAATTAAATCGGCGACGATCCGGCTGCTCGATGAAGAACAGGACCTGCCGCTGCAATACATCGGCAGTCCGCGGATTCCGCAATTGAAAGAAGCCATCCGCCAGCGGATGGCAAAGCGCGGTGTGGGGCTGGCGGACGAGGAGCTGCTTGTGACTTCCGGGGCGTGCCAGGCGATCGACCTCATTTCGCGCGTCTTGCTGGACGATAAGGCAGTCGTCGCGCTCGAGTCGCCGACCTATATGGAAGCGCTGGAGGTGTTCCGGAATTACACGGAGCATTTCATGAACATCCCCGTTGACGCGAAGGGCATGGATACAGACAGGTTTGCGGAAATGCTGGCAAACCGCAAACGCGAGGGGCTTACGCTGCCGCGCATCCTGTACACCATTCCAACTTCCCAGAATCCGACAGGCACGACATTGACGCCGGAACGCAGGCAGCATCTGCTTGAGCTGGCCGAAGAATTCGATTTCCTTATCCTAGAGGACGATGCATACGGCGAACTGGCTTTTGCCGAAGCACCGAAACTGCTGAAAGCGATGGATGGCGAAAACGGACGCGTCATCCACATCGGATCGCTGTCAAAAGTTGTCGCGCCGGGCATGCGCATTGGCTGGGTGGCGGGCGGCGCGGAGCTGGTCAGTACCTTAGGCTGGTTCAAGAAAGACCTCAACCATCCGTTCGCGCAGTCGGTCATGGCGTCATTCTTGGAAGCCACGGATTTTGACGCGCATTTGGCGTCGTTGACAAACGCCTATCGAGCGAAAAGTACGGCGATGATCCAGGCGCTCGAGCAGTTCATGCCGCCGTCAGTGACGTGGTATGTACCAGAAGGGGGCTACTTCATGTGGCTGCAGCTGCCGGGCATCGATACAGCGGAAATGTTGCCGCAGGCATTGGCTGCCGGCGTATCATACGTTCCGGGCAAGCATTTCCATTTGGACCAGCAACGCTGCGAATACTTGCGGCTGTCATTCAGCTACGCCGACGCGGAAGCGATTGTCGAAGGTGTGCAGAAGCTGGCGGAAGTGGTCGGCGCAAACTTGCCGCAGGACGAGCCACAAGGCGAATAAAACCTGAATGCACAAAAGAGAGCCATCCTCGAGGGATCGCTCTCTTTTTTCATTTTTTCATTTCCTTATGGGTGAACGGGCATTTGCCTTGGATCGGCTCGCTGTCGTCGCCGATGAAGAATTGCTTCCATTCGTTATGCGTCGGGTCGCCGAAATGGCTGATGTCCGGATGCGTCGGCAGGTGGTCCCACGCTTCAACGCGTGCACGGACTTTCTCGCGCGACATGACGCCGCCTTTTTCCGTCCCTTTCAAGCCTTCAAAAATTCGGCGCGGCTGGAATCCCAGCACCATCGCATTGCCGAGATGGCGGGTCTTGCGCTGCTTATAGGCAGGCGTGTTGCCGAAGACGAAAATCGGTTCGCCGTCGAACGTGAAGTCCCATAAATAATGGTCCGGGTCGCGCGGCGCCTCAAGAGGCCATTCGGTTTTGTCGACATCGTGCATATACTGCAGCAACTCCCAGAACTGCTTGCGGTAATCTTCAATCGACCCTTCGGTTTCAAACGGTTCGACAAAGACGAACAAGCCGTGGCGTTTGTGTTTCGGATCATCGAACAATTCCAGGAAACTGGACACCGCTGCGGGCAAATTGCTCCAATCATCCTGCGTCACATAAGCGTAGCGCAGTTCACCTTTCAATTCACCGCTCATCCCGAAATAGCAGGGGAAGGTCTTGTCGGTGACCGTGTTGTGGAAAGTCTGGTATTCGTTCAACAGCCATTCCGGTAAATCGGTACGGGTTTGGAAATCCTCTTTTGTCAATAAAGCATGCGTCGTCAAGTTCACTGAAATTCCTCCAATTAAGTAAATAACTCTCTCTAAGGGAATTTCCCTGCCGCCGCCTAAATGAAACTAGGGCAATCGCTTTATTTGATCAAATGCTGTGATTGCTTATTCCACCACGTACTCATTCTCTGCTGGATAAGCTGGTCCTTGCTGCGGTGTGAACCAGGCTTCGATTTTATAGGTGCCGGGCTCAAGCTCAAGCGGCGGGACCTCCAGCTCATAGACCAGTTCACCGCCGGCTGGGGCTGTTTCCTCACCGAGCACCTGGGCATATGCGCTGACTGAAGAATGCAGGAATACCTGTTCATCCGCTTCGTTATAAAGCGCGAAATCGAAGCGCTGGCTGCTTGTAAAGTTGAACGTCACTGCTTCATTTGTGCCGTTTTTGAGGGTATAGCGGTAGCCAAGATCTGATTTTACGAGTGTTGCGGCCATTTCGCCTTCATTGCCTCCTTCTGATTTTTCTCCATTTGTGCCTTCTTCTGGTGTGCCGCAAGCGCCAAGCAAAAGTGCCAGCACGGCGAGCAATAAAATTGTCCATGTCCGCATGGTTTTCTCTCCTTATAAAGCGATTTACAAGTTAGACCGTTGAATGTGGATAAAAGTTACAATGCCATGAAGAAACAGCAAATTACCATTGAAGCGGCTGCTGCATTATACTAATCTTACCTATTGAAGGAGGCAGACACTATGCCCACAATTGCAAGAGATTTTAAAGATGCATTGATATCGAAGATGAAATGCTTATCCACCAGTTCGCTGTATTTGCTGAAGTACATGGCGATTGTCCTCGTGCCGCTGTACATCATTTATTTGTTCACCAAGTAATAGTAAGACAGAAAAGACGATTCCGCACAAAGCGGAATCGCCTTTTTTTAATGAATGCGCAGCTTAAGTAATCGACGCTTCGTAAATTGTCTGGATGGAATCCGCGATGGATGCGTTGAATTCTTCTTCGGATTGGCTGGCGCTGACGCCTTCGGATAAGCCGCGGGAGAAACTGGCAATCAGGCCATTATTAGCGGCCAATTTTTCGTTGGCTTCTTTGCGCGGATAGCCGCCGGACAGCGCAACCACACGGATGACGCGCGGATGGTCAATCAATTCCTTATAGAAGTTATTGACGGTTGGGATCGTCAGTTTCAACATGACGTTTTCATCCTCGCCCAGGGAATCGAGCAGATTCAGCAGTTCCTGCTTCAACAACTCTTCGGATTTTTCTTTGTCTTGGCTGTGGATATCGACTTCCGGCTCGATGATCGGCACCAGTCCGGCAGCCATAATTTGCTTGGCCACTTCGAATTGCTGCTCGACGACTTTGCGGATGCCCGCTGGATTCGGCTCTTTGATGACCGAGCGCATCTTCGTGCCGAAAATATGGCGTTCGTTTGCCCGCTTCAGCAAGTCATCAAGATTCGGCATCTCTTTCATCAATTGAACGCCGTCCATTTCGTCTGCGAGGCCTTTGTCGACTTTCAGGAACGGCACAACGCCTTTTTCTTCCCATAAATAATCCGCCGTATATTTGCCTTCGACTTCTCGGTCCATGGTCTGTTCGAACAGGATCGCACCCAGAATCGAGTCGGAATTGAAGGAAGGGGCGGTCATGACACGCGTCCGCATTTCATGGATCAAGTCGTACATTTCATCTTCATTTGAATATTGGTCTTCTGAAACTCCGTAAAGCTTCAGCGCTTTTGGTGTACTCCCGCCGCTTTGGTCGAGTGCAGCCACAAAGCCTTTGCCATTTTTCACACGTTCGAATTGTTCTTGATTCATCATCCCAGCTCCTTAGATAAATTTTATCGTGAAAATTTAAACTAACAGAAAGCCTTTCATTGAATAGTTTAACAATTAATAATGGATTATTCAAAATAATTCTGAAAGCTGTTACTTTTTCATTGAAAGGGCGGATAAGCGGTTAGTTAAAAATTGAACGTCACGCCTGTCAATTGTTCAGAGACGTTCCAGAGTTTAAGTGAAACGGCTTTGTTGGACGCGGCCGGATGAGGCGTGTCGATTGCCGGATATCCTTTGCGCTGGCCTTTGCCGTCGGGGCCGATGTATTCGCCGCCTTTCAGGGAAGGGGACGTGGCAGCAAAAATTGTCGGCAATGCGCCCATGTCGGCAGGCTGAAGGAATTTATACAAAATCCCTTTCATGAAGTTCGGCGCATCTTTGCCGCCGAACTTGAACAGATTGGTAGCGGAAATTCCTGGATGGCAAGCGATGCTCATTGTCGATTGGCCATGCTGCTTCAAGCGTTCATCGAGTTCTTGCGCAAACATCAGATTGGCAAGCTTGCTTTGTCCGTAAAATTTCATTGCCTTATAGCCGCTTGTGCCGTCGAGGTTGTCGAAGAAGATATCTGCTCCTTTATGCGCGAGGCTGCTGACGGTGACCACACGTGAATCGGGAGTAGCCGAAAGGAGCGGCAGCAAATGTCCGGTCAATGCGAAATGCCCCAAGTGGTTGCTGCCGAATTGGAGCTCGAAGCCGTCTTTCGTTTTGGCATAAGGCGGCGTCATGACGCCTGCGTTATTGATCAACAGGTCGAGCGAAGGGAATTTGTCCTGAAAGCGTTCCGCGAAAAAGCGGATGCTGTCGAGGTCTGCCAGGTCGAGTTCCATGACTTCAACCTCCGCATGGGGATGGTCCTTTTTGATCAAATCGCGTGCCGCATAACCTTTTTCTATATTGCGTACCGCCATGACGACTCGGGCACCCTGTTCGGCAAAGGTGGTTGCCGTTTCGAGGCCGATACCGCTATTGGCACCGGTGATGATGGACGTCTTTCCGTACAATGAATGTTGTTCCATGATTTCAACTCCTGAAAGGGTAGATTGATTTCCTTAAACGTATCATTAGTTTCAGGCAGGAACAAACAGAACGGCTTTTGTTTAAACTTCGCGATTCTGCTAGGGCGCAAAAAAGCTGCCGTAAAATTTAAGGCAGCTCTTTTTCGAGATGGATCCATTTTATTTCGTAAAATCAAACTTTACGCCAGTCAATTGTTCAGACACGTCCCATAGCTTGCGGGCAACTGCTTCATCCAACGCGGAAGGGTGGGGAAGTTCCAAGGCAGGGAAACCTTTTTTTGCGCCTTTGCCATCAGGTCCGATGTATTCGCCGCCGGTCAATCCTTCGTCCGTGGCTGCATGGACAGTCGCGAGCGCTCCCATGTGCGGCGGCTGCAAGAAGCGGTTGGCGTAATTGCGCAGCGCTTTCGGCGCATCCCATTTGCCAACCTTGAAGATGTTCGTTGCCGAAATACCCGGATGGCAAGCGACGCTGATGGTTTGGAAGCCGTTGCGCTTGAGGCGCCTATCCAGTTCCATCTCAAAAAGCATATTGGCAAGCTTGCTTTGGTTATAGAACTTTTTCGCTTTATAGCCTTTTGAGCCATCAAGGTTGTCGAAGTCGATTGAGCCACGGTTGTGGGCGAGGCTGCCGATGGTGACGATGCGCGAGCCAGGTGTTTTCTCAAGGAGCGGCAGCAAATGGCCGGCCAGAGCGAAATGGCCAAGGTGGTTTCCGCCGAACTGCAGCTCGAAGCCGTCTTTTGTTTTGGAATAAGGCGGCATCATGACGCCCGCGTTATTGATCAGCAAGTCGAGCGAAAGGAGCCGGCTCTTGATTTGTTCGCTGAAAAAGCGGATGTTTTCCAAGTCTGCGACATCCAGAGGCATCACTTCGATTTCCGCATGGGTCGTTTCGGCAATGATCGCCCTTCTGGCCTTCAAGCCTTTTTCCATGTTGCGCACCGCTAATATGACGTGTGCGCCGCGGCCGGCCAACTCTTTGGCAGCTTCAAAGCCGATTCCGCTATTTGCGCCGGTGATGATGGCGGTTTTTCCATTCAAACTTTTCTGTCTCAAAAAAATCAGCTCCCGGTTCTCTAAATTCAGCGTACTGCTCGTTCTAACGTATCACGTCAGCCAAGCCGGAACAATGAAGAAAAGAAGTGGGCTTTTCAAAGCTATTAGGAACTGCGTTAGGCGAATGTGGAAACATAGAAAAAGGGCTATCCCGAAAAGCCATTGTCCATGACTTTGGGAAAGCCCCGTTATTCAGTGGCGGTCACCTTTAATCCATTTGCCTTTGCTTACTTCGACGTCAATCACTTTTCTGTTGTAAGTTGTTTTATAATTTTTATTCTCAACGTGTGTTTCTTTCACGACTCTGCGTTGAGTTTTTCCAAACTCTTTGTCGCGGTAAACTTCAGTGTCTTTATAGAAAACTTTGCCGCCGCTGCCTGGTTTGCCGTAATGTTTGATCGTAGTGACGGTCGTTTTCGTAATTTTCACTGGTGTTGTGAAAATTTTGATGGTGTCATAACGTGTGACTTCATCCCAAGTGACGCGTTTAATCACTTTGTACGTTGTGCTGGTTTTCACTTCGCGATACCAGTCTTGTTGAGGATGGTGTTCTTTAGTCACTTTGACATCGACTTCGTTATAAGTGGATCTTTCGGATTTTTTCTCCGTTACATATTCAGAAGATTTTTCGCGTTTGACCACTTTGTCATGGGTCACTTCTTTATGCGTTTTTACAATTGTCGTGACGCCATCGCGATAGGTGACTTTTTCAGAATCATCTCCCCGATGATCGTCATGTGCAAATGATACAGAAGTGAATCCGAATGCTAGTAAAAGGGTAATCAATATCATAGCAAACTTCTTCATTTTCTATTTCTCCTTTAAAAGCAGATTTTTATTAGCTGAGCAAAGAACTTTAAAACGGGCCAGAGTATCTAGACGTCGACCGCTACTCAAAAATCCACTCATTTTTCTTCATATGCGCCTCCTTGTGTATGTAACTCCATGTAAATAGTATAGTACAAATATCAAAAAATTACTATAATTTAGAATGTTAAATCATTTTAATTTCAATAAAAATAATTGGTTGCGTGAGATGGAAAAAGGAACAGGCCTCTGAAAAGGTCCATTCCTTTTTTGTTGGTTAATGGTGATCGTGATGATCGCGGTCATCACGGTCGTCCCAGTCGTGATAGCGTTTTCCGTATTTGTGGAAATGATAATAAGATTTTCCGTGTTTCGTGTAATGTTTGTGGTAATATCCGTGTTTTTTATGGTTTTTGAATTTTTTATGCTTTTTGTATTTCTTTTTATCGTCGTCATCTCTATTGTACTTTTTGTCGTCTTTATCTTTATCGTAGTCATGATGGTATCCGTCTCTGTCGTGGTCATGGTCTCCACCGCTGGCTAAAGCGGTTGATGAGAAGCCGAATGCCAAGAGCACGGCCATCAAAATCATAAGATATTTCTTCATAAGTTGATCTCTCCATTCCATTTGGATTATTGTCCATTGTCTAGGTTGTCTGCTCCATAGAGACTGGATTTTTCATCTGCATGTACTTTTGAGAAAGGACCCCTTTCAGTGTCATTGTATAAAGCAGCTGCAACGTTTATATTGGAATTTCTCTCGTGATTCTCGCTAAAAGCGCTGAAAGAAAACAATAGTCCGAGACAGCATAACCAAAAATTAGATTAAATTTTAAAAAATGTAAAATGATATAAATATGATATCAACTGTTGTGAGTATACATCCTAAATCAAAAAAATACTACAGTTTTTTGAATATTTAAATAAATATAAACAATTTGACTCACTGGCATAGTATAATGGAAGTGAAAATACATAGCCGCTCTTAAATCCAATCGAAAGAAGGTATTGGAATGGAGCAAAGAATCCAGAAAATCGTAGCCAATCTATGGTTTGAGAAAGTGGCGGAGGAAGCGGCCCGCTATTATGTATCTATTTTCAAAAACGCGAGCATCGGACGTATCCTTTATTATTCACAAGAAGGATTTGAAATCCATCACATGGCAGAAGGCACCGTCTTGACCGTTGAATTCACCTTGGAAGGCCAGAAATTCCTTGCGCTCAATGGCGATTCTGCATTCAAATTCACTGAAGCGGTGTCGTTCATCATCAATTGTGAATCACAGGAGGAAATCGACTATTACTGGAACAGGTTGACTGTAGGGGGAGACGAAGAAGCGCAGAATTGCGGCTGGCTGAAAGACAAATTCGGCGTTTCCTGGCAGGTATCGCCAGTCCAATTGGATGACATGCTTGCAGACTCGGACCCTGAGCGGGTAAAGCGGGTCACAAAGGTGATGCTGGAGATGAAGAAGCTGGACTTGGCGGAATTGCAGAAAGCATTTGAAGGATGAAGGGTAAATAGGAGCGGCTATTTTTAGTCAGGTTGAACTGCAGCCGGTAAAATGGAATCCGTTGTTAACAGGAGTGATTTCCGTGGCAAAGAAAATACTGATTTTTGGCGTTGGCCCTTTCGGCAGCTTGTTTGCGGAAAGGTTGAAGGAAGCCGGGCACGATATCGCCGTGCTTGACCACGGCGAACGGCAAGAAGACTTGAAACGCTTCGGCATCGTAATCGAAAATACGGCAACAGGGGAAACCACGGTTACACAAGTGCCGGTTGTCGACAGCTTCGATCCGGAAGCGTATTACGACCTTGTCATCGTACCGATGCGGAAAAACAAAGTGATTGAAATTCTGCCAACCCTCGCGGCGAATAAAAAAGTGCCTACTTTCCTGTTCATGATGAATAATGCAGAAGGGCAAGATCGGCTGGTTCGTGCATTGGGGCAAGAGCGCGTAGTTTCCGGTTTTCCATTTCCAGGAGGCTATCGGCAAGGGCATACCATCCGTATGCTGCCGGTCGACGAACATCACAAGTGGACCTTGCCAATCGGCGAAGTCGATGGGCGTACCATTCCAAGAACACTTGAAGTCAAGGCAGTTCTGGAATCGATGCGCGGCTTTAAAGTGGAGATCCGGGATGATATTGACGACTGGCTGAAAACGCATGTCGCGCTTCTTGTGCCGACGCTGGCGCAAGCCGTCTACGCATGCGACACCGATTTGGAGCGCTTTGCAGCGACGCGTGATGCCCGCGTATTGTGCATCCGAGCGCTGAGGGAATCGTTCGGGGCATTGCGTAAAGCAGGAGTGGAGATTACGCCGCCGGGCTTGCGTGCATTTGAGATGATTCCAGAACCGCTGCTTGTGCTGATGCTCGCAAAACTGGCACGGAGCGAAACCTTCGAAAACAGTTTGGGACACTTGAAATCCGTGCCGGACGAAGTAAAGCAGCTGACTGACGAATTTTACGAATTGATCGAACCGGCCGGCTTGGAGACGCCTGCGCTGGATATACTGTCCCGATACAGTTATACGGACAAAGCTCCGTTGCCTTACGGCTTGAAAGAATACCCTCTCCAATGGAAAGGGGTATACGCCATTGCATTCGGAGCCGTTGCAGCAGCCGGTATTTACAAAGCGATGAAAAAATAAATAAGCCCGCTTTCAAGGACACAGGTCCGGGAAGCGGGCTTATTTTAGCTGAATGCGGAAATCCAGAAGAAGTGATGTTGATGTCAAATAAGTATTTTAAATAAAACTAATAAGAAATCTTTTAGAGTGTGCAGCGATTTAATGGCCAAGAAAAAACTGAACTCTTTAGAGAGAGCTCAGTTTTTTCTTTTCTTGTTAACTTGCATTAATGGCGGTCATAGTGCCGCTTTTTGTCGAAGAAATAATGGAATTTGCCGTGTTTGTAAGTGTATTTCCCTAGTTTATGGAAATGGTCACGGTGTTTGTAATAGAATTTGCCGTCTTTGTGATAGTATTTGCCATGTTTGAAGTAGCCTTTGTGATGGTGTTTGTATTTGTCTTTGTCGTGATAGCGTTTTTTGTCTTTACCGTCATCATCGTGATGGCGTTTTCTGTCTTTATCGTCATCGTCATCATCGTCATCATGGTGTTTTCTATTATCATCGCGGTCTCTGTATTTATCTTTGTCATGGTAACCGTCTTTATGGCCGTCGTCATGGTCTCCGCCTGCTAAAACTGTTGAAGAAGCACCAAAGATCAAGAAAAGAGCCATTAAGATTGTAAAATATTTCTTCATATTCTCTCTCTCCATTCCATAATTAGATTTGGTTTTATCCTCTAGGCTTAAGTGGCACAGAGTCTTAAACTTTCATCATTATGCACTTTGAGGGAATAAGACCTCCTTTAAACATTGTTTAAATAAT
>NZ_JASDCW010000047.1:0-11429 GCF_030407685.1 Planococcus sp. APC 3906
TGGTACTCTCAAATGAGATGGCATCTAACAGCAAATGGAAGGAGGAATAGCGAAATTGAATCCATGGCCATTTCTGCTAATTAATTGGAGTGCAATAATCCTTGGCAACATCGCTTTAATAGTATGGTTCAAGAAAAGCAAGTCTGTTGAAAGCAAAGTAATCTTCCAAACAAGCGGCCTTCTTTTGTTGATTACGGACTTGTTTTTCGCTCATTTAGCGTACGATTGGATTTACCCGAACGAAAGCTATGAACATACAATCGGATTAGGCTTAGAGCTCGTCGTAGGTTTCATCACCTTTTTCAGCATAATTGTACTGGGCGTTCTCGGTTTGATCGAAGTTAAAAATCAGCCGCAGAACCTGCTGACAATTACTTCCCTTATGTGTCTGACGGCGATATTCTTTCCCTTCTTTTTGGTTATTATCGCTGTGATGCCGGTCATTCTAATTTTATTAAAGCTATATAAAAACCGACGTTGAAGCGGATAATAGTCTTGTTGATTTAGGTGCATCCCCATTGCTGAAGAAGTATTACAGCAGTACTTCCACTACTTGAAATTCTTCAGGAATCCTATAGGTAGAAAGTGGCAAGGTGAACTTTAATTAAAAAACGGATTTTAAGGATTGGTGAAGGGTAATGCGAAAATTAGTTTCTGCTGGATTTGTCTCACTGATTGTCTTAGTAAGTGGCTGCAATCATGCAGATTTGAATGTCTCAGAAGACCAGGCGAAGTCCAAAGTAATCGAACTCCGCTCCGGCCACATTGGCAATGTCGAAATTCTTTCAATAGAACTAAAAAGAAAAAATTATATAGTTGAGTGGGAAAATGAAGAAAATTGTGAGCACGGCGTGGATTCTGTCGATGGTGAAAATGTGGAAATTGAATTGATTTCAGCTGAGATTTGTTGATGAACAGGACCTTGAAATGCGTCCTTTTTTTGTATTGGCTTAACCTTAATCATGAAGCAACTCGCAGCAACTCCTAACTGGTTTTACTTTCATTGCATGTGAAACCGAACAGAACAATAAAAAGGATGGCTCCCCAATTCATTGCTGAATTGCGGAGCCATCCTTTTCTCTTTGCTGTATTATTCAAATTCGATTTTCGTCGTGATGACTCGGCCTGTCGGATGCGGATCGAACCCGGTGATGTTTTTTTTGCCGGCAAGAGTGGGTGACGTGTGGACGAGCGGAATGACCGGCGGATCTTCGTGCATGATTACTTGCGCTTGTTTATATATTTCATTGCGCTCTTCTTGATCGGTCGTTGTTCTTGCTTGGTCCAGGAGCTTATTCAACTCCGGATTATCGTATTGCGTCGAGTTGGTGGAACCGATATTGTCACCGTGCCAAAGCGTGTAAAGGAAGTTATCGGCATCTCCGTTCATGCCCGTCCAGCCGAGCAGGAATGCATCTGCTTCACCGTTCAACGCTTTTTCGATATAAGTGGCCCACTCAAACGTCACGATTTCAGCTTTGACGCCGATTTCTGCAAAGTTGGACTGCAGGTATTCAGCGACTTTCGCACCGTCAGGCATATAAGGGCGCGAAACCGGCATCGCGTAAAGTTCCATTTCAAAGCCGTCTGGAAGCCCGGCTTCAGCAAGAAGCTCTTTGGCTTTTTCGGGGTCGTATGGGTACGGTTCGATGTCGTCGTTATAGCCTTCAACAGCCGGAGGAATCGGGTTTTTCGCGGCAATCGCCCCTTCACCGAAGAACGCCTCGACCAATGCGTCTTTATTGACCGCGTGGCTAAGCGCCTGGCGGACAAGCGGGTCATCGAAAGGTTCGTGTGTTAAGGTCATGCCCAGGTAGCCAAGGTTAAGGGGCGGCCTCGAGAACAGGGCCAATTCCGGGTCTTCTTCAATCTGTGCGTGATTCTCCGAATCCAAGCCGGCAATCAAATCCACTTCGCCACTCAGCAGTGCATTGAGGCGGGCGGAATTGTCCGGGATGGTGCGGAAAATGACTTGTTCAAGTTTCGGATAGCCATCCAACCAGTATTCGCTGTTTTTCTCAAGAACGATGCGGTCGTTGCGTACCCATTCTTTGAAGATGAAAGGTCCGGTCCCGACCGGATTGCTTTTGTATTCTTCGCCGGATTTTTCAATCGCTGCCGGACTTGATATCGAAAGCGGCGTAAGCGCCAGGTCTTTTAGCAGCGTCGGCTGCGGGCCGTTGAGCTTGATCTCTACGGTTGACGCATCCACAGCACGAACAGAAGCGATGTTATGCGCAGCGTCCGCTTTATAGCCGCCGAACACGCTGCCGTACATCGGAAAGTTATCCGCGTTGCCGTTCATCCATCGTTCGAAATTAAAGACGACGGATTCAGCATTGAAATCCGTTCCGTCGTGGAACTTCACACCTTCGCGAAGCGTAAACGTATACGTGAGGCCGTCTTCCGACTCGTTCCATTCGGTTGCAAGCATTGGCTCTACCGTTGTTTCACCTTCCGCAAACGTCGTCAGCGTCTCTAAAATACTTTGGGCGACGTTTTCCGATTCGCCATCGGTCACTTCTGACGGATCCAATGACACCGAGTCGCCGCCGCGGGCGAAAATGAGCGTGTCTTGCGCAGCTGCAGATTCTGAGCCGCCGGATTCTTCGCCGGAACAGGCCATTAAGATAAAGGGGGATAGGCAAATTAAGATAAACATGACTGTGATGGATCTTTTATTCATTCGATCACTCCTTGGTTTGGGATGGGATTGCTGCTGTATGTACATGTCTGCTGGAAATAAAACCACTGCCGAAATTACAAAAAAGTTTTATTCAGCTGGATCCTTTAGCCATAAGATAAACGTAAAACAAGCCGGGTTCTTCAGGTGAATTCCTGAGGGACCCGGCTTGTTTGTATTGGGCCCAGCGCAAAATGCGTTGGTTTAATTCGTCAAATAATGCCTTGCATGCGCAAAATCACTTCTGCGATGACAGCGGAACCTAAGAAAGTGCCCAATAGCACGAACATGCCGATAACAATGGTCCGCCAGCCCAATTGCACGAAATCGAACCACGAACGGCCAATCGACACACCGGCGTATGCCAAAATCGGGGTAGCAATGGCAAGGAGGCTGACTTCAGCCGTCCATGCGACAATTTGTTCCGAAGCGGGCATATTCGGAAGGGTCAAAATCAACCCGAGAATGCCGATATAGGCGATGCTTGGCAGTTGGAAAGGCAGGAGCCTGTGGATGACCAAACCGGCTAAACTGATGCCGATCAATACAGCCAATCCTGGCAATGCGTCAAGTGGCATGATGTCATAGCCGATCCAGTTGCCGATCAGCATGATGGCGCCGATGATGATAAAAACGATGACCCATTCTTTAAGATTTCTTAACATCTTCGGCACCTCCTGCAGCTTTCAGATCTCTTTTTCTGGATAGGATTTCATACATTTTCACTGTCAACGGCAAGCCGACGAAAATACTCATATACAAGCCGGAGACGGACGAGATGAGGTTGCTGACGCCGGAAAAGGCGGTCAGTTCTGCACTCATATCCGGATAGGCGGCGATAAGCGGCCCGAGTGATGCCGCTGCCATACTGCCGCTCCCGACGCCAGTCGCCATCGCAAAGGACAGGGGATGAATGGGCGTAACGGTTGCCAGGAAACCTGAAATCAGCCCGATGAAAATCGAACCGAAAACGGTGCCGAATATGTACATCGCCATGACGCCGCGGCCTTCAGGAGAAGACAAGCCGTATTTATCGGTGATCAACGCCAGATTCGCTTCCCGGCCGATTGAATGCGTCATGCCGATGCTTTCCCGTTTCAATCCCAGGAAGACGGCTAACGGGAGGGCCAAAAAGATTGTTCCGAGATTCCCGAATTCCTGCAGCAAAAGGGCAGGTCCAGCTTCAATGATTTGCGGGATGGCAGGGCCGGCCTGCACGCCGAATTTCGCGATCAGCACGGCAACCGATAAAAACACCAGGGGTTCCGCATTGATCGATTGTTTGTCGCTGACGAGCGGCGTGAAGTACAGCGCCAGCCCGATAATGACCGCATACAGCATCGGCAATAATAATATGGCACCCGGCCCGAGGGGGATCGAATGTGTGCCAATCGATTCTGCAACAATGACAATGGCGAGCACAACCAAGTGCAAGCGCCAGTCTTTCCATAACTTCAACGATTCCTGAGCCAATGTCCATCTCTCCCTTAACGTGCTTATTGCGTTTTTATTGAGCCGCTTCCGCTTCTTTTGGGGCTTCGTTTTTCTGGTAATTCAACGTGGCTGAACCCAGCACCTTTGCAGCAATCAGCAAAGCGCGTTCATCGATATCGAATTTCGGATGATGATGAGGGAACGTTTCCTGCGCTTCGGGATTTTGGGCTCCGGTGAAGAAAAAGGTTCCTTTGACATTTTGCAGGTAATAGGAAAAATCTTCTCCTCCCATGACCGGCTCGGTTTCATTGACAGCTTCCACGCCCGGCACCTGAGGGGCGAGCGCTGCGACAAATTCCGTTTCTTCTTTGTGGTTGACCGTTGTGGGGTATCCGCGGGTATAAGTATATTCATACTTCGCGCCTGCCGCATAACAGGTTCCTTCGATGATCCGCCCGATTTCCTGTTCAACCAAACTGCGGACGTCCTCTTTGAACGTACGGACTGTGCCTGACAATACAGCGGTATCGGCAATGACGTTAAACGGGTTTTTGGCTTCGAAGCTACAAACGGAAACCACTGCCGATTCCAACGGATCAACGCGGCGGCTGACGATTTGCTGCAAGTTGCCGATCAATTGGCCGCCGATGACAATGCTGTCTTTTGTTTGGTGGGGATAGGCGCCGTGCCCGCCTTGCCCGATAATCTTAATATCGAAGCGGTCAGGGGCTGCTTGAAGCGGGCCGGAGCGGTAGGCGATTTCGCCAAGCGGCATCTGGGCTTGCAAATGGGTCCCGAAGATCACATTGACGCCGTCCAAACAATTGTCTTCAATCATGGCAACCGCACCACCCGGCAATAGTTCTTCAGCGTGCTGATGCAGGAACAATACGGTTCCTTCGATATCCGATTTCATGCCGTTCAATGCTTTGGCCAACCCCAGCAATGTTGCCGTATGGCCATCGTGCCCGCAGGCGTGCATGACGCCATCATTAACCGATTTGAACGGAACATCGGTTTCTTCCTGTATCGGCAGCGCATCAAAGTCAGCACGCAGCGCAATCGTTGGACCGGGTTTATCTCCTTTTAAGTAAGCCAAGACACCATTGCCGCCGACATTCGCGCGGACTTCATGCCCTAGTTTTTCATGGAAGTCTGCGATATACTTTGCTGTTTTTTCTTCTTGGAACGACAATTCCGGGTTTTGATGAAGGTGGCGCCGAATTTCAACAATTTCTTCGTATAGTTCGTCTAAGCGGCTGAATAATGGGTTCAAATGAATGCACTCCTTTTAATCCTTAGGATTAGTTTGATTTTTCTCACATTAGCATACCTATGCAGCTCTGTACATGGAATATACAATTTTGAGTCCTTAGGCTTATTACGGTGGCCGAAATTTTTTAGGCGAAGCTGAAAAATGGTCAAAATGAATGGCGGGCAATTGGCAGGGAAAAGCTGGAGCGAAAAAACTTTAGCATTCCGGATTCCGGTTAATGGTTTACCGAAAAAATGCAGCCTCTTTCCGCTGAAAAATAAGGTAAAATTAAATGCATAAGACGTAAAAAAGGATTCGGGGTGTTCAAGTGGATAAGTCGCTCGTCTGCATTACCAAATATTCCAATAAATTCTGGAAAATCAAAGTACAAGGCACTATGTTTATCGTTTCCTACGGGAGGATCGGAACGGTGGGTTCAATGAATAGCCGGGAGTTCGCAACTGAAGAGCTTTGCCGGAAAGAAGCTCACAAGCTGATCGAGTCGAAGTTCAAAAAAGGCTACCGGGAAATTGAGGATGAAGAAGAGGGCGTTCAAACGGCCGGCATGCCGGAAGAAACGTTTTGGGAATTGTTGGCCTTGGCGCATAAAAAAGGGGAAGACTGGGAAGAACAGCTGGAATGGCTTGTTGCCAAGCTTTCCAAAAGACCGGTGAACGACATCATCCAATTTGATTTTCATTTCAACCGGAATTACTACCGTTCGTATACGTCCGATTTGTGGGCGGCAGCGTATATCATCATGGGCGGCTGCTCGGATGATGCCTTTGATTATTTCCGTGCCTGGCTTTTGTATCTTGGAAAAGAGCCCTATGAAGCGGCAATCCGCAATCCCGAAAGCGTCATCCCGTATCTGAAAGAATGGGATACCGACATATTTGAATTCGAAGATTTCCTTTACACGGCAAGCTTGGCGTTCGAAGAAAAGACGGAAATGGACCAAGAAGCTTACCTCGATCTTTACTGGAGACTGTCAGGAGATGATTACGAACAGCCGGAAATGGAATTTGACTGGGATGAAGACGATGAAGAAGGGCTTAAGAAAAAGTTCCCAGTGCTGTGGGAAGTGTATGGGGCGAATCCATTGGGTTAGAGTCATGCAGAGTAGAACAGTAAGGCGAAAAACAAAGCATATTTTCAGTCGTCAGAGAACAGCTTGGCTGTTCTTTTTTCTTTGCTTTATCAAACCTTTTGGAATATATTAGGTAGTAGAAATAAAACCAATAATTAACAATATTTATTGTATATTACATGGAGACAAGAAAAGTTCTTAAAATGAAACTAGTGAGGTTAGAAAACATGAAAACTAAAGCTTTATTGCTAGTGGCAAGTGCATTGCTGCTGGCTTCTTGCGGAGAGCAAGAAACGCAAGAAAAGGAAGAAAAAGAAGCAGCAAAAGTAGAGAAACCTTTGGCGTTCTCTATTAACGAGCCCCAGAAAATAGAAGGTGTAGTGGAATATGACATCATCAATGTATCCGCATCCGAACAGATCAAACCACCGAACCCAGCTTCCGTTACCACGGTGATGGAAGTGGAAAATTCAGATTCCAGGTTTCTCGATATGACCGTCAAAGTGAAGAATTTGAATTCAGCTGACAAGACAGCGCCAGAGCTGATCGATGTCACCTATACCATTGGCGGACAGGAGTATGCTGCTTTCCAGAAAAATGAACACAATAATGCGAGTATGTTGAGGGACGGGGAATTCACTTCCATTGCGCCATTAAGCAATGCGGTCGTCCATTATATTGCAGAAGTGCCGAAGTTCGAACCTGAAGAAGAAGTACAAATAAAAGCGGAAATCGGGGGCAAGGCGTACCTATCCGAATTCACCCTTGAAGGTTTTAATGGAAAGAAAGAGTTTATTTCCATTGGAGACACACTGGAAGTGCCGCAATATGCGAATTTATCGCTGGAAAACATGTATTACACTGAGCGGGTGGAGCCGCCGAATCCAGGTTCCGTTTCCGGTTTTTATGAGCCTGAAGCCCAGTCCAATACATTCCTGGTTTTGGAAACGAAAGTGAAAAATCTTAAATCAGCGGAACTTCAAGCTGATTCTGTATTTGCCGCAAAAGTGATTTATGACCAATACTATGAATTTGATGGGTTTCCTGAGCTGATTAGTGCAGATGGAACGAATTTGGAGCCAGCGAACATTACCTCAATCCCTTCTTTAAATGAAAATACGATCCTATATATCCTCGAGTTGCCAAAAGAGTTGAAGGATTCCGAAGGTGTAGTGTCTATTTGGTTCAATAATGATTATTATCACGTTGAGGTAAACAACCAAGTTTCGAGCAAACAAGCGCGCGTGCCTGAGGAAGCGAAGTCTTCTGCAGCCAGCGGAAATAATGGGGACATCAGCCCAAGCGATGGCAGCGCACCGACTGAAATGGATGGGGAACGCCAAAGTGCTCCACAAGGCGATTTCAAAAAAGGGCATACACAGATGACGACTGAAGAGACCTTGGCTTTGATTTCCCATAATGAAGGCATTGATTTTTCCACGCATAGCTATGATATGTCTTTTGATGAAAACGATTATTTAATCATCGATGTTGGGTTGGGGCAAATGGCCGTCGGCACCTATAAGATTGACGGAGATGGAACGTTGCTGCAATTGGATGTTGCAAACGGCGTTTATCTGCCGGCGGAACAAGTAACGGATGGCGGTTCATAATCTGTTACAGCAATCAACAAAAACAAGCAGTTGCAGGAATCCCAGCAGCTGCTTGTTTTTTATTGATTTAAGTAAAATAATTTTCAAATATTAAACAGTTTTGCGGCCTTTGTCTCTCTGCACCAGTCTATGTGGTAAAATGGGGAAAATACTCGGTTAGGTGTGGAAATGATGAAAAAGAAAACTAAAACGAAAAGGCGCAGGCGGCTCAAGCTCTGGGTGATGGTCATGCTTCTTCCTGCAACGGTCGTGATGGCTTCGATATTGATCATGGTTTTTTACACGATCATTCCGGATGCGATCAAGCACAATATAAAAGAGACGCCAAAGAATTTATTTGAAATCGAATTGCCTGAAGAAAACATCCCGCTGTACCAAGAAGCGGCGGACGCATACGGCATCCCGTGGACGCTGCTTGCTGCCCATCACCGCATTGAAACGAAGTTTTCGACGATGGACCCGCTCCTGTCGCCGGTCGGGGCTGAGGGGCATCTGCAATTCATGCCGTGCACATTCGTCGGCTGGACCTATCCGTCTTGTTCAGGGCTTGGCAAAGGGGACATTCCGGAAGAGGCTAAAACCGATCCGGCAGTCATTGCTGAATATGGCGGCTACGGCGTTGATGGCAATCAAGATGGTGTCGCAGATCCTTATAATTTGACCGACGCATTATACAGTGCGGCGAATTACCTGTCGAAAAACGGCGCAGCAAAAGGGGAGTTGGAACGTGCAATTTTCCAATACAATCACAGCGATGAATACGTGGAAGATGTGCTGCATTATTACCATCTGTACGAAAAGGACTACGCAGCCGAATAGGGGCTGCACATAAAAAAATCCCGTCAGCCATATGGCTGACGGGATTTTTTAAGAATGTGTTAACTTATGCTCTTCTGCGGCCTTTGCGCATTGAACCCATGATCAAGCTCAATACGAAGACTAGGATTAAAGCACCGATCAATGCAGGGACGATGAATACTCCCCAAATTTCTGGACCCCATTGTCCTAATAACATGCCGCCTAGCCATGCTCCGACGATACCGGCGATGATGTTACCAATAATTCCGCCCGGAATGTCTTTGCCTAGAATCATACCTGCTAGCCAACCGATAATACCACCCATGATCAAGTAAAGAAGAAATCCCATTTGTTCCAGCTCCTTTTAAGTTATGAATAATTGCTTACACTCTAGATATAACCTGAATTGGGACATTTGAAACATCGAATTGAAAAAAATTATTTCAGCTCAGCTCCGAGCGTGTTTTTGAAATGGCGCAAAGCCCATGCATGCCCTTCCGGATCGAAGCTCGCAACAGCCTCTTCGTGGACAACGATACTATATCCTTTATTGTAAGCATCGGTCGCTGT
Organism: Planococcus sp. APC 3906; assembly: GCF_030407685.1. Lineage (NCBI taxonomy): Bacteria > Bacillati > Bacillota > Bacilli > Caryophanales > Caryophanaceae > Planococcus > Planococcus sp. APC 3906. Next base: position 9,444 of record NZ_JASDCW010000047.1, read on the forward strand.
ATGGAGGACGCAGATGTCCGTGCAGACGCCAACGATATGCAATTCCTGGATGCCGCGCTCTGACAGCATCAGCTCCAAATTCGTTCCTGCAAAAGCGCTGTAACGCGTTTTGTCCATCCAAATGATGCTATCCTGGTGTTTTTCATAAACATCGGCAAGCTTCCCATACAGATTTCTGCCAGCGGTCCCGCGGATGTTGTGGGGAGGGAAGAGCTTGGCTTCCGGATGCAATTCATCTTCCCGTTCATGCAGATCCACCGGAAATACCGTAAAATTGCCTTCTGCAACAAAATCTTCGACCAATCCGCAAATCTTCTCCTCGATTTCCTGTCCCGGTTTGCCGACCGTCAACGCACCATCGTCTGCGACAAAATCCACTGTATAATCCACTACCAATAAAGCTTTTTTCATGTTTATCCTCCTCTTTTAGTAGCTCCAGAGCCATAATGCTGGCTCTTGCGAACAGCTTTATACTGCCTTTCAATACCATACCCAAATTTCGTATGGCAATCGCAAATTATTTTATTGATATTTGTCAGAAAAATTTGTATACTCTCTAAAAGGAGATGACAGCTATGCAATATGAAAACGTAGAAAAATTAAACCGCCAAGGCCTCTGGTTCGTTGTCATTCACACATTAATCCTGTTTAATTTCGTAATCGACTTTGAGTTTTTCATGTAGACACTTAAACGAATAGCCTGTCCCTGTAACGGGGACAGGCTATTTTTTTGTGCTGGTTAATCTCTTTTTAGCCGAGTCAGAGATTCTTTCAGCATGCGGGAAGCGGAATCGAGCGAAACACCGAGAATTTCCTGGATTTCCTCAAGGTTCTTATGTTCCACCGCATACAGGTAATGCACGTACGCGAAGCGGATGTCGCCGGACCGGATCGGCGTGCCGACAAAATCCGTCAAGGCCTCGGTATAATCCGACAGCGAACCCATTTTGAACATCGAAAAGCCGTCTTTCGTTTTCGATGACAATAAATACGGTGTGTTGCGGAAAACAGCGCGCTCCATTGCATCCCGCAGCACCGGAACTTCTTTGCCGGTGAACTCCAATTGGCAGGCATAGCCGTCTTTCTTCTCGAATGTCAGCGCAAGCGTATCGCCGTGATCAGCAAAATCATCCACTTCGATGGCCACCATATCCCGCAGGCGCAAACCGCGCATATATAGAAGGAACAGGATTTTCGCATTCAACGACAGCTGGCTGGACTCCAAGACAGCTTCTTTCTTTTCCAGCAAATCTTCGTAATTGATGTGGATGTCCGCCGGCGTCAAATCAAGCTTTTGTGTCAGTTTGAACTTCGGCATAAAATCCACCGGAATCTTCCCGATCTGCCACATATAATCAAACCATTGCCGGATATGGATCAGCTTGCGGTTCAACGTGCTGTCTTTGATGCCGGTTTCGTGCTGCTCCTGCAGGAATTTCTGGATATCAGAGGGCCGAATTTCATGCGGCTCCACCGTTTTTTTATAAGTTTTTCGAAGATAAGCGAAGAGCGCACGGATCAATTGGACCTCGTGGATGACCGTATTCGGGCTAATGCCGTTTTTCAAGCGGTACTTCTCATAACCATAAGGCATAAAGCAACACCTCTTCTCATATTTATTCCTTAATTATACCATTGTTTCAAAAGAATAGAACGTACTTTCCCTTGTGGAAACGCGACAGGACAGGGTTTTACTCCGCTTCGGTCGCTCAGGATAGACTTACGCAAAAAGCCAGGCAAAGTATGCCTGGCTTTCTGCTTCGCCCAGCCCGTGTTCGCGCCTGCGCTGCGTAAGATCCTTAAAAAAGAGTGTAGTAAAATAAAGCTATTAAGAATAAGAGAATTGAAAAGCAACACCCAGATAGCATTTCTTTTTATATTAAGTGCTTATCTAGCGAAGGCGCGACAAAGGGTTAGGCGAAGCTATGAGGCGGGTGTTCTTCCCGACTCATGGCGGGAGCCATGCCCAAAGCGTCCGGAGCGGCA
>NZ_JASDCW010000048.1:0-11211 GCF_030407685.1 Planococcus sp. APC 3906
AGCTTACCTCAACCAGAAAGCCTCAACGAGAATTAGTAATGGTATAATTTACGATACTTACAGAGAATACTGGATTTATTACAGCTCTACCTACGGTAAATACTATCCTTAAACTAACAACAAAAGAACGTTTGCAAATGTGGTTACACACCTTGCAAACGTTCTTTTGTTTCACGCTAAATCTCCTAACGAAATATTACTATTTTTCACCTTTATCTATTTATTTTTTACATCCGAAGGCGACAAAAGAAACCCAGGCGCCACCCTATTTTAGGGTGGTGTATAACTGGGCACTCCGGAATTTTTGCTGCTGTCGATCGGCTCGGAAATATATCGACCTTTACAAAAAAGAGACCCACGTTGGCTTAACGCTCCAACTCCTGGTCTCTTTTTCTAGCAATCTCTTTTTGTTTTTCTTGCTGACGCTCTTTTTGCCATTCTTTGAATTTCTCCAGCTGGGATTTTGCAAATTCCATCAGCACATTCAGCTGACTTTTTAACGTTTTATTTTCCTTTTGCAACTCCTGGTTTTCTTTTTTCAATCGGCTATTTTCTTTCTGCAGCTGTTCCGTTTTTGTTTTCTCTTGGTCCAGTTTCCGATCGCTGGCGATCACGGTATCGACCATATCGTCAAATCGCTTCTCATGCGACTCGATGGTGCTTTCGATGGCTTCGGTAGCCTTGGCTCTTGCTTTCAGTGCTTCAAAGTCCTCTACCGGCAATTTAACGTGGTTCCGATCAAATACAGAGGGTTTACTGACTTGCAGCTCATCGACCTTCTTAGAAGCCGTCAGGGCGTTTCTAAGGTCTTCTGTTTCCTTCTCAAGGATTTTAATCTCTTCATTGAGCGTTAACGCCTTGAAACGGCTCATTTCGATGTGTTTGCGGTCCGAAGAAATGCCCCGTTCCACTTCAAAGCCCAACGTTTGCATGTGTTTCGGGAATTCCTCTTGCATCCACTGCAATTCCTGCCGATTAAAGACATTCTTGCCCTGGAGTTTGCCGTCACGCATCGGAACGACCCCTAAATGCATGTGAGGCGTTTTCTCGTCGTTGTGAACGGTCGCATACGCGATATTTTGTTTGCCGTAGCGTTCGGAGAACAAGTTATGGCTTTCCTCGAAAAATCGTTTCTGTTCAGCCGGATCTAACCTGTCAAAAAACTTCCGGTCCGACGTCACCAGCAGCTCATTCACGAGCACGGCATCTTTTCGAGTTTTTCGCTCGCTCACTTTTTGACTTTCGATGATGGCTTTCACTTGTTTGTTGTAGTCAATTTTTTCTTGATGCAGCAAATCATAATTCAAGTGCTCACGGTCCGGATCGATGTCTGGATTCGTCCGGCTTTCCCGTTCTCGCTGGTTGTGAAATTGCATGCCCTTTAAATCCAGGCTCTTCATTTTCTGCATCCGTACCACAGCAAAACTCAACAGCATACACCCCCGTAATTCGGTCAACTTCCAGGTAAAGTATAGCACACTATACTTTATTGCATAAAGGTGTGCTCTCCGAGGGTAAGACCGAAGGTCAAAGGCAAGTGGCTGCCTCAATAGTGAGGCGCCCCCCAAAGTCAAAAGCATGGGGCCGATCGTCCTCGATGGACGTTCATTCCCCAGTAGTTCAAGAGCAAAAAAAGACAGCCGGCTTCGTCTATCTTTTCCGTAGGTCAACAGCAAAAAAGAATGGTCCGATTGCTCGGCCACTCTTTTTAAGGCTAGACAGTTCTTCTTAGTGAAAAGAACAGCCCCTACAAAATTGACGTGAAATAGTATATGGATTTGATAGGATACTGTAGATATATTTTATCCTCTTGGTGTATATTCCAAAGATATTAATCTAAACCCAGGTACCTGATTTTTTCGTTGCTCCACCAAATAGTAGGATTGCCCCCACTAGAACTCTTGTAAAACCTTACGTCTCCTTGGGCTGACCTTTTTACAAGCGTTACAGATCCGTCAGTATTGACATATTTGGTTGTTGTAGTTCCGACAGCTACCCTGTTAAAATCTGCTGCTGCTGCTTTGGCACCACCGTTATTATTATGATACATTTTTTTGCCAGTACTCGTAGTATTGTTTAACACAGCTTTAGACCTTACGCCAGACCATCCTGCTGGAGGTGTCCCTCCTCCGCACATGGGTTCGACTATTGCTTGGTTCACTTCATTGTTGCTTTCAATCTGGCTTGTAAATTCCTTAGAAACTGTCAAATCCGCCTGTGTTTCATCTTTCATACTCCATACTCCATAACATGCTGCTTGGGCATTTGGAGAGTTCCAAAGTAGAGTAAACACAGATAACGCAACCAATATACTCATAAACTTTTTCATAATCCACTTCCTTCCACACTTTGTTTTTTGAATATTCCATAAAGTTATTTCTATCGTTTTTTGGTAAATCCTTCTTTTTAAAAAAGGTTTTACCAAAAATATAAAGAAATTTATTTATAAATATCTTTTAAATTTAGGAGGGTGAATAATGACGTATAAAGATTTGCTTGAAAAAAAAGATTATTTTATTTCTTTTAAAGGGTTCCTTAAACCTGATGATAAAGGAGTTGCTATAAGAATTGCTTTATATGGGAGCCCCGATGAAACCAACTTATTAATAGAAAATCAAAACGATTTAGATGTATGGCATATAGACTTCTTCTCCTATGCTACTTACTCAGTAACATTCGAAGACTTTACTGTTTTTAATGATTCCGAAGTTTTTTTAGGTGAAGCATTTAGAATCTATCAACAATCAGATTTAATGGACTATCTAAGTAAAAGAGCAAATATTAAGTTCCAAGAATCGAATAACGGAAAGACTTATACTCACTATTCTTTGGCTTGCTTGGAACATCAAGTAGATATCGTTTCAGATCAACAACCGTCAGTAAAAAAGCTAGTTTAAAGAACACATCCAAAATCAAGTTATTAAGTTTTCTAATCTTTTGAAACTCAGGTGATGTTCAGAAAATTAGTAGCTAGAATGATGATAGGTACAAGAGATTACCGCGTAAAAAATCCGACAGTGCCCAGTTATACACCACCCCAAAATCGGGGTGGTGACGGGGTTTTACTTGTCGCCTTCGGATATCAAAAAGAGAGAGAAAAAAAAGAGAGGAAAAAGAATAAAAGATGAACCCAAAAAAGCCCGTTCCGATTTCCTCTCGTTGGGATATCAGAACGGGCTTTTGGCTTTTCTGTTTAAGAAGTGGAGGCATCTTTCGTTGTGCGTTTCTTTTTTTCGGCCAACTTTTTCAGCAGTTTCTCTTTTTCTTTATCGAGTTCCGGATTCGATTCCGATGGTTCAGCCGGTTCATCTTTGGAGGTGAACCAGTCCGGAAGTTTTTCTTCGCGTCCGGCCCAGCGTTCTTTCACTGGCTGCAGATCCGCAAACGTAATCCGTCCGCCAGCTTCGTGGATCTCCCAGGCGGAAGTAATTTTGGATTTGATGAACCCAAGTGGATTCTTCACGCTTTTTTCTTCGTTGACGTAGCGAATCAAGAATTCCAATTCTTGTTCGGCATCGTCTTGCCAAATTAGAGATGCCCCTTGATGCAGCTGCGCAAAAAAGGCGGTATCAAATTGATAGCCCTCTGCGAGTTCGTTCATTCGTATACGTAGCTTGTCTATTTCGCTCAGTTCTTCAACAGATTCAGAAATATTTTCAAGATGAGGGACTTTAATTTTCTTTTCAGGGACATGACGAATAGTAAATTCAATAGCATCGACTTTTCTACCTTTTTTGATTTCTCTGTACTGAATTAATAGATCTGTTTGCTCGTTTAATTCTTTAATTGCAGGAAGTAATATCTTATTTTTAAAGTTGCCGTAGAGATTGTATGACTTATTGGAAGCGCCCAATTTTCCTCTTAATGAATCTACTGAACATTTCCATTCAGCAACGGTTTGCCACTTTTTCATTAATTCGTAGAGCCGAATAGCATACACGCTTTTAAGCGACAAAATATTATTCAACTTGTACGAAGTAAAAGTATCTTTGAGTTGCAGTAAATAAGGTTTTAACTCAGGGGCAAAACGAAGCTGTATCACTCCAGAACCATCTACATATCTTGCGGTAGATACCCAATGAGTCATTAACCATCCTTTATCTTCTAAAGGGATCTCTACCACCTTTGTCATTAAACTTTCTACCACCCTTTTAATTTCTGTGTAGTGTTCTCTCCCCTCGAGTCCTAGCATTTCATGAAAATCGCGAACAGAAATTATGTAGTCTTTAAAATCCCCATCTGTAGGCTCAATCATGCTAACCATAGTAAGGATAATTTTTTGTTCTCGTGCAGTTAACGGCTTTTTGTGTCTAGCTTCAATCAAATTATTCCCTTGAGTTACCACATAATTTTGATTCATCAAGTCACATCCCTCAATTAATATTACTTTATTTTTAAAAAGTAATTTTTAACTCGATAATATCATTAATAAATCTATATGTAAAAGTTTTTATTACTCTTTTTTTAAATTTTCATATTTCGAATCGAAAAGGTAATAGTTTGAATCGAAAAGGTAATAGTTTGAATCGAAAAGGTAATAGTTTGAATCGAAAAGGTAATAGTTTCGAATCGAAAAGGTAATAGTTTGAATCGAAAAGGTAATAGTTTGAATCGAAAAGGTAATAGTTAAACTCCCTCAGCTCAGTCATACCAAGGGTTTCAGAGGTCCTAAAACAATTAAAACAATTAAAACAAAGTAATTAAAAACACCAACAACACGCGTACGCGCGCGCTGGTGGTGGTGGGCAAATAATAGGGACCGAAAGTGTGGCATTTCAAAACTCTTCTCGGATTGCCCTGACTTTTTCTGTAAAATCATTGATTTTACAAAAGACAAAGTGAATCGTCCTCCTGATGCATCTATAGAACACACAGAACCCCCTTTAAAACGATTTTAAGACCAAAAACGAATAGAGCTAGGGGTTCATCCTTAAAATCGATTTAACCCCCCTTAGAAGCCGTTTTTTGACAAACAAAAAAACTCCGCAGAAAAATGCTGGGAGTTTTACAGGCGAAACGCTTTTAAATTGCTCTCAATCTGTTCGTCCGTGATGCCAATGTAACGCAAGGTGATCTGCGGATGGGCATGATTCAAGATGTTCTGCAGCTCGGCAATGTCTTTGAATTGCTTGTAATGCCAATAGCCGAATGTTTTGCGCAAGGTATGCGTACCGATCCCTACCGAAATATCGACCATGTGTGCGGCTTTCTGAAGCTGCCTGTACGCTTGAATGCGCGTAATCGGTCCATTTCCCTTCCGACTGGGAAAAAGCCACTCAGCGCCCTCTAACGTACGAATATAAGCATCCAGTTCCTCGTAAATGTTGCCGAGGTGAATCGTCCGGCGTTTTCCGGTCTTTCCTTCACGCAACGATACCACTTGCTTGCCCTGGATCTCGCTCGTTTTGATGGTTAACAGATCCCCGACTCGCAAGCCAGAATTGATGCCCAGGAGAAACAAGATATAATCCCGTTCGCTGCACCATTTCTTTAGGCTCCATTTCATGTCCTCGATCTTTTCTAGCGACCGAATCGGCTGCACATCTTTAATTTCACTTTGTTTACTCATGAGAGGCTCTTTCTGACCGCTTACGGAAGAAAAGTTCGCTGATGGTATTCACCACAAATCCACTCATCAGGATCCAAAAGGAGGCATTAAATTCGGATAAGAAAATTAGAGAATAGATTGCATGCCCTAAAAGAGCGACAAGGAGAAATAAATAACTTATTTGCACGGCTTGGTTTGAACTTTTTTTCTCGGCTGGTGTCATATTTCGAAAAAACATGTGCGGTCTCCTTTTGCTCGCAGTGAGCTTAGTTTTTTAACGGATTAACTTATGTAGCGAACTACTCAAGGCATTTCGATCAAAAGAAAAAAGAGCGCCGCCAAGGAAAAGCGAACGCAGGAAACTCAAGGATTTGAATGTATCATTTTTTCTAGCAATTTCAGTTTCTTCGTTTTTTCTCAGAAAGTCAATGGAATCAGGGTTCTGAATGTAACTTAATTACACTTATGTTACATTCAAAATTCATTTTCAAAGTACTTTTTATTGAAAATTTTTCCAATAGATAATTCATTTTATGCTAAGATAACAGAAAAAACAAAATACTTATTAGGAGGACCAAAAATGAAATACCTCTTCTTATCTGTTTTTGTAGTTATGATTCTCTGGCCCATTTTAGGTCTTCTGACAGGAGATATGGATTTTAGCGGAATGAGTCTATTTGTTGGTGGGATAACATTAGGTTTCATCTTGAGAAAAGTAACTGAACCAGAACCAGATCCTGAATAAAGGAAATGGAAATACTCACTCAATGGGTGGGTATTTTTTTATGGATTTTGAATGTAACTTAATTCGCAATAAGTTACATTCAGATGTTTTATAAAGAATGTTTTTTTGAGAATAATACTCTTTTTTTATTAAAAAATTAAATTTTCTGAATATTTATATTCATTTTAATTTCTTCTATTTATTTACATGTAAAATAATGTTAATCCCCTTAATGTGCACACAAATAATGTTATGGAGGTTTTAATTTGGGGAAGAAAATTTTTGTACTTGTTATGTCATTTGTTTTAATTTTAGGTTTTGTAATTGATCTTAAAGTTGATGCTGCTGGGACAGGAGAAGCAAAAAAGCATAGTCTAAACCAATCCTCAGAAAGTGATATTTATAAAGAGGAATTAGCAAATTTGACTCAAGAAGAAATAAGTTCGAATTTCAAAAGAATCGATACTCAATACAAAATAGGCGAAGCTTTTTCCCTAAAAGATCAAACATTTGTTGAATTATACGCTAAAAAAGCTACACCTGAAGGTATAACTTTATTTGCTTCAAAAACTATTTCTGGTAGCAGGACATCTAATGGTATTACAGTGACAGTCAATGGAACGATTAAAGATGATATACAAAATATTATAAATCACAGCTTCGGAGCTTCTAACTTGAAAACCAGCACTACAGCAGGCTCTAGTAAAGTAACTTCTGTAAAAACAGTGGTTTATCACAATGCCTATGGATTAGTAGGAAGTGGAGGAGTTGGTAAAGTATATTCTGGATCAATTTCTACTTCCGGAAAAAATACAATATTAACTGCAACTAAAAATTATACCGCGGTTGTGGCCTATGCTTCGACATGGTGTACAGTTACGGTCAATCATACGGGGGGGACCTTTACAGTAAACCCTCAATAATATTAAATGTTTAAAAAGAGGAGGGTCTAACATGCTAGATACTATCGGAGTACCAGGCTTTATTATTACCACCTTAGTTTTAATAGCTTTAATCCTTTTATTTAGAAAGATTTTCAAAAAAAATAAGCAGCATTAATTTCAAAAAAACTCTCTCCCAAAATCGGGAGAGAGTTTTTTTGAAATTGAAAAGAGAGATTTATTTTACCTCCAATAAGCAGAATGAATGTAACTTAATTGCTAATAAGTTACATTCAGTTTTTCTTATAAAAGCCCAAAAGCTCTTATTGTCGGTATGCATATCGACGATAAGAGCTTTGATTTCGTGCTGCTTTAAGACGATTGTTTTCGACTTTTTTTCTGAATCAAATTAAGAAAATAGACTGCTAGTAAAATAATTGCAGTAATCACTAAAGAATAACCAGCTGTTCTGAAAAAATATTCGGAATCCGTTAATAATGCTGCTGAAGAAAGTCCGTTTACATCAGTTGTCATTATTGTGCGATCACCTAGCCAATAAGCGAGAATAAACACAATTAAAAATGAGATTCCAGCAACTTTCCAAAATTTGTTGTTCATTGTACCCCTCCTAAATAACAAATCCATATATACCAAATTGTACCATGGATGTGAATGTAACTTAATTCACAATAAGTTACATTCAAATTCGTTGTTTTTAGATGTTTTGAAGAGTATTAAAAAATTGTATTTCAAGGGATTTATGAGTTTGAATCATCAAATGCAGCATATACTTTATATTTATTTTCCGCATTTTCATCCTTGGTATATACTCTGCAGTTTTCGATGGCAGCTAATCTAAAAGCTAGAGCATAAGCTATTTTATAGTCAGGAGTACTATAACTATCATAAAGCCTTCCGTACATTTCATTTGCAATTGAATCAGCCCATACATCAGCTTCACGCATCGTATCGAATATGATCTCCTCTTCTTTGCATCGACTCATCGCATTTTCATCTCCAGTATGAAAATTTATTTTACCGTGTGCCTTTCTTGCTTGATCTGAATGTAACTTATCTGCACTTAAGTTACATTCAGATTGGCTGAAATAGCGCACTCTATTTGTTCCAGATCCTGGCCCATAAACCGCGGGTGTCTTTTTTAGGCGTGACCGTTTCTGGTTCGCTTTCTGGCTGCTGTAAGGATGATTCTGGTGAATCTAGCTCTGGTTCTTCGGGCGTTGGTGCAGCTAGTTGCTTCTGATTCTCTTCTATCCGATCCAGTTTATGCTTCATTTCTTCCAAGACTTCCACAAACAAAGAGTCACGCTTTCGCATCTCTTCTTTCAGACTTCGGTTCTCTTCTTCAAGGTCTTCCAATTTCTTCAAGATAACGGCTGTCGCGACGTCGTCATGACGCCGCGGCGGTGTGCTTGTGACGCCGTTTTCTGGCGTTATTGTAGATGCACCTTTTAAGCCTTCAGCAGCTTCTCTGACAGCATTCTCGAACGTTATGTCACCGCTTTTTGTGACCGTCATAGACTCCCGTAGCGCCGCGACCTCTGTGACGGTGTAAATTCGGCTATTACTTTTGTTTCTTTTGAAGAGAATACCTTCCGATTCAAAGCGAAGGCTGTATTTTCGTAACGTTGAAGGAGAAATATTTAATTGCTTACATACTTCGCTGGGGGTCATCATCAGTCGCTCACCACCTCTTTTGTTTCATGTTATAAGAGTTCGATCTGCCGTGCATCTTCTTTTTCAATAAAGGTTCCTAGAAATTAAGAAAGAAGATGCTGCAGGCCAGCACCTTCTCCATTTTCTATTATCGGACTTCCGATAATTCGGGATATGTAGATTAAACTTGATTAATGGAAGACGAAGCCTTTTCAGCTGGTGTGAGTAATTTCATACTTTCTCCGCATACATCGGTTTTTTCTCATACCGGTATGCCAGAACTGCATTTGCTATGGCCAATATCACAGAAAAGACACCCAGGAGAACGATTCCAGTTCCAAACGTCGCATTGGCATTGCTTACATCTTGCAGGATGTAACGTGTCACCACATCTCCACTTGTCAAATAAGTGAATGGATTCAAATGAACAATGGAATGAAAACCATCGATGGATCGGAAAACTATCGGCGAACCGATTACCACAACAAGAGTAATTAATAAGTTGACTAAGTTGTTTTGGATGAAAAAGCTGATCAGCGAGATAAACAAGACCACGACAAGTAATCCCAGGAACTGAAGAATCAACATTTTTACAAGAACGACCCAGATGGGGGAAGTTTCCGGCAACTCTGTTGAATAAAGCAAAACCGGATATAGGACGTTGCCAGTACCTTTCACAAGGCTGGCTATCATAAAACTGGTAGCCAGCGTGAAGATGTAGATTGTTCCAGCTAACAGGCTGCTGAACACAATTCGTTTGGCCGTCAGGCGCCTAAAGCGCATTGGCAACAAGGTTTCAATATTGATTCCTTTTTTTACCGCGCTCAGAAAAACTTCAGTCAACAGAACAGCTAAAATTAAGACGAAAAATATTGGGAAAAGTGAATCCATCACCCGAAAGACGTAATTCAGTCCGAAAGTTTCGTATCCTACAGTATCCGGCTCTTGTTTCAGTGCATGTAACTGTTCGTACGTTTCGATCTCCCCTTTTAGGACTACAACATGTTCAGGTGGGAATAGGGAGCCTCCCGCTTGTTCATTTACTTCTACGTGCCGTTGCAATACGTTGATGGAATACCCTAAAGCTTCATCCCATTTTTCTTCCTCCGCAAATGCAAGGGCTTTCTCTGACCACATTGATTGCTCAGCTACATCTTTATAGCCGGTTTCAAATGATGCAACTTCATCGGCTGAGTACTCTACATCATCATTTAATAAGCCGACGTAATACTCTTCCAGGTCCTTCGTTTGTTGGTGATGGTCTCTTATAACGCTTGTATAGCTAAAAGAATCCCCGGTTGTACTGTTGATCACATACAGACCGATAATAGCTGACAACAAAAGAAGCAACGGAACGGAAGTGGCTCGATTTTTAAGGGTCTTTTTTAAGAGAAATCGATAATAATTCATCCTTATTCCACCCCTTTTTTCATAGTGGAAAGAATTAATGAGCCATTTTCCATTTCGTACATGTAATCGCAGACCGCATATAAACTATCATTCTGGTGAGAAGAAAATAAGATGCATGCCCCATCCTCTTTGGCTTTCAATAAATATGCTTCAAACTTCTTCAGGCTATTGGCGTCCAGGCCAATTGTCGGCTCGTCGAGCAGCCAATAATTGGCCCCACTCACACCATACATGGCAAGCAAGACTTTTTGTTTCATGCCAAGCGAATATTTTTTGATGGGCGTCTTGATGTACGACTCCATTTCCCAAAAAGAAATGATCTCAGCAATTGAAACATTAGATCGCTTCCACATAGCGTGCGTAAACTGCAGATAATCTTGCCCTGATAAATTGGGGTCAAACCATTCCACCGTTTCAAAATAAAACAACTGTTGTTTTACTTCCAACGCAGAAAGTGTTCGGTTATCGTCTTGGATGGAAATCGATCCTTGAGGTTCACTTCTTAATCCGCTAATTGTTCGGAGAAGTGTGGTTTTCCCACTGCCATTGCGGGCAGACAAGCCATAGATTATCCCTTTCTTTAATTGCATAGTGGCTCCGTATAGTAACGTTTCTTTTGTTTTTAGCTGAAGATCGCTCAGTATTAGCATAAATTTAATTTTTCTCTCCTTTTATTTTGAATTTTCAGTATTTTTTACTATTACTGGTAGTATAATGGAAAATGGAAGGAAAAGATATTGCCTTAGATATCTTTTTCAACTAAAAAGGAGGAGGAGATTTATGTTGAAAGAAAGACTGAAAAAGCTTTTATCAAGTTTAATGGTTGTTGGTGTGCTGACTGGTGGTCTGTTTTTCGTTGGTGGTGAAGAAGCTTCTGCTAAACAAGTAATAAGAAGTGTCGACTATCAAATAAACACACTCACCGGCAGTCGAGGATCAGCCTACAACTACATTTATTTTACTGTTCCTGATTC
>NZ_JASDCW010000049.1:0-9893 GCF_030407685.1 Planococcus sp. APC 3906
ATTAAACTACTTCGTTAGAAAAGTAATCAAAAAAGTGTCGATTGTTTTGAACTAATGCATGTATTAGCAAAAAATATAACCGAACTGTTCATTTATATTTTGTATTCAAATACACTAGCGGTAGTGTTAAAACAACATAGGATTATCTATATAAAATGGGCATACTAGCTTTTATTCAAGTAATTGAATATTTGTAATTTAAAGTTCCAACTGATCCTTAAGAATTTTAGGAGACAAAATTAAAAATTCGAAATTAGATCATTTAGTGTTTTTTGATTGAATCCTTAAAATGATTAGTCATCAATCTCTTATTACTGAATAGGATAATCTACTTGGACAGTCTCTTCAAAGCAGCTATTTCACCTAAAATTGTTGCTAGTGTTGCAATCCTCCATCAAACAGTATCGCGTAGATAAATAATAGAGAGTAATAAAGATAAGGACCGTAAGCAATCATACAGATTCCAAAAATAACAATCGCAAGTAGTTTATAACGATCATTTGGCAAATGCCAAATAAGAACTACCGCCAGGATAAAGAAAAAAGTCGAAAAGAGATACCCCATAAGTTGAAACACCAATACTGGTACTGCCATAGAGATTGAGCAAATGATCACCGCCAGCACATGGCCACTAATGAATGGTTCTTTTTCTTCTGCATTCATAAATTCACCTCTTAATTTGTTTTATTGTCGGCTGCACATTTTCTAAAATACTTATCTTTCCTTAAACATGACTAAAATTGGTGAGTTTGGTTCCGCATTATTCCGATGTACCGGATAAATCCTTACTTTGGTTTTAATATATATTCACTAAAATGATTTCAAGGCTATAGGGAACTGTTATGAGCTAAACTAAAGTGAGCGTAAATTATCTTGTATAGATGGATAAAAAGAGAATATTGTTCTGAAATTTAGTTTACATATCATGCGTTTATCGAAAGAGAAGAAACCTAATTCTGAGCATCTCCTTTTTTATTTGCAAAAACCATTTTTGCTTGGAGTTAACTATACGAAATAACTTATTTTAAACAGCGTTAATTTCTATACAAGGAACTCATATAAATTAGGAAGAATATGCTTTACACTTTTATTACTAATACTTAGATGATGTTTTTAGAGGAGCATGCATGAAGGCGATGATGGGGTGGTTGATCATAAAGACGCAGAACACTTAACAAGGAAAAATATATCAAACGTTTATCGAAGAGGGGCCACTGCGCACCAAGATTTAAAGCCGGAAAGCCATAAAATTCATATGCTGATAAAGGAAATTTTTGTTGGGTTATTGTGCCGAAGCCATCTTGGAGAAAGGCACTTTCTTTTTTCTTTAAAGCGAATATGTTATATTGTGAGTCAACCCTGAGTCAATTTCAGATGTGCTAGACATTTTCAGGCATTCTCAAACAGTCCCGCGCAGAAAGCTGTTCGTCTATAATGCGATTCTGGCAGGAAACGAAGATTAGTCAAAAGGAAGTGTAAGATGCAAAAAAAAATACCGGCATTTATTACTGAAATGCGCCAGATTAATGGAGCCCATGTCTTTTATCTCACCAAACAGAAACATCTCTATATTGAAAACGTCCTGATTTTTATTTTGGACGGAATTCAAAAAAAGGACCAGGTACTTGTGGTCGAAAACAAGCGCTTGATGCCTTTGATCTTAGCTCGTCTTGACTCAATGGTGACCAAAGAAGAGCTAAAGGGAGTTCACTTTTTTGACAGTTACGATTTATACTGGCATAAAGGGGATTTCCTGCCAAGTACAATTGTCGAATACTTTAAAGAAACGGCCGAACCTTCGCTTGACGAAGGAAAATCTTATCGTACATGGGGACATATTGAGTGGGGTACAGAAGCTGGTTTAGAAGAAGAGCTGCTGTCTTACGAATCCAAGATCAATCAGTTGATTTCCGAGCACAAACTTGTCGCAGTGTGTGCCTATGACGCAACAAGAGTGGCAGAGCATTTGCAGGAAAAACTTGGGCGATACCATAATGTTCTAATGAAAGATGACTCCATAATTTCACTAACACGATGTTTAAATAAAAAAAAGATGGAAGCTGTTGGAAGTGATACAGGCCAAAACAACAATCAGCGTTAAAGGAAAGTTGGAAAAATTTGTTTCGATAAAATGCCCTCATGCGCAAAAAAAGGATGACTGAATACGAGTCATCCTTTTTTGTATGCTTTTATTCATTTTCCTCAATCAAGACCCGAACGGCCATTTTTAAAGTCGAATAGATGCGATCTAATTGGATTCTGGTGCTATTAGTAACAAGTTTTTGAGCCAGTATCGGTGTAACTCCCGTCAACATGGTGCTTATGCCAAGAAGCTTAAGCGATTGGTACAACCCTTGCAAGAGCTCTTCACTTTGATCCCTTACGTGCGTTACTCCCGAAAAATCGATAATGACCGTGTGGACTTCCGGCATATTATATACCTGGTTAAGGATGTGCTCCTGCATATACTGTGTACGTTTCGCAGTTAAGGGGCCTGATATTGGCACCACTACAGCATATTCAAGAATCGGAACTGCCTGGGCGGAGAGCTCCAATAACGAGTCTTCCTGATCGGCAATCTGCTGATGCAATCCGTTTTCCAAGGTAATGTCCGTTGCGACCCCTACGATGATTTCCCGTTCTGGTAAATAGTGAAGCTTACAGTCGTAAGTAGCTCCAGCAAAATGCACTTGGTACGTCACTTTGCCTTGCGCAAGAGCTAATCGGTGATGCGTGATATTCGTTCCATTATCCTCTTCCTGATGGAATTCCTGAACGCTTTTTCCAATCACAGTGGACTTGGCTAAATTCCAGTCCTTCAGTTTTTGCCCTTCGATATCCAAGTAGCGCATGTGCTTATCGACTGCCCATAAAATACCAGCTACATAGGGGATATAATCGTTCGGTTCCATTGCTGCAAGTGGTTGTTGCTCATTTTCTACTATTAGATTTTTCACTTTCTCACCCCGTGATTAGCAGCTTGGAGATAAGCTTGCATTTGATATGAAAAGCATAACTCTAGACTGTTCCCCTAATTTACTGAATTGTAAACCCCATAGAGCGAGATGTTCCTTATGAGGAGCGCTTAAATTGAGACAAGAAATAGTTCTTCCTCGGTTGCAGCTATAAAAGCGGCTCGGAATACTTCGTAATCATATAACCAATAAAAAAACAGTCAGCTTAACAAAAAAGTCGACTGTCCTTTACTTTACAAACAAGAATTATTCTAATGTAGTCGTTTGTTTTGAACGATTTTTTTCCGTTCGGGATAATACCTGTTCATTGTCGGTATTAGACAAATTGGTATCTAAGAAGAACAATACTTCCCACATTGCGGATAAAGTCTTCTCCAAAGCTATGCCGAAGTTTGTTCGGGCTAATGCCTTCCACTTGGGCAAATGCAGCGGTGTACTTGGTCACTAGGTCGTCGATGGCTCGACCAGAAAGAGGGCGGGCGGCATCTCCCTAAAGCGTCACAAGCAGGAATGAGACTTCCTTCGACCCAGTATACCGGCCCTTCCGGATGTCCAGGTAGTCTCTTAAGTGTTGAATTGCCTTATCCATAATCCGGACGGTATCTTCTTTAGCGCCTTTCCGCTTGATGTCGGTCATTTGTTTCTTGAGGTTGATTTTCTTTACTAAAATGCTGGCCATTTCCCTGAGAAGGATGCCGCTGCAACATTCGATATCTAGGCCATTTTTATCTTGAATCGCTTCAAAACTAGTTAGAATAAAATTATATATAATCACTAGTGACAAAAATTTGAAAATCATCAAAGCAAAAGGCAACATTAATTACAAAAAAAGTCAGCGGGCTTGAAGAATTAGATTCTTCTAATAGCGAAGTTTACATTTCTTTTGTTTATTGAAATATATGGTTTAACTTTTACATTTAAAATAACTAAGGAAAGCCAAAAGCGGTTTATGGATAGCAACGATTCCGAGCTTTTTTACATCTTTCTATATTGGTTAGTAAAATTCTTCTCTTTGTTCTTTTTTTATCCCCTTCGTTATCGTAACAGCGTGGTGGTTGCAAAAATGTGGAATCAGTGACTAGGAGGTCAACAAATGGGCAAACTGAACGCTTTATCATTTTTGTTCTTCTTTATCGCTCTAACTATGCAAATCATTGACGCTGTGTTGGAATATGGGAATGTGTCGATTGACTTTAATTATTACTACGATCACTTTCTTCAATGGGTGTTATTGGCGATTGTTGGTGGACCTGGAACCGGTTTTATATTGGCCATATTCGGGAAAAAAGGGAATCCTCGGCTGATTGCTATCACGGCTAATGCCATCTTTTTTGTAATTGTTGCTCCATTAGGGTTGTTGAACCTGTGGATTATGACTTTTGGTAAATAAACTCTATGGAATGAAAAAAGGGAACTAGTAAGACGATTTAAAAGTAATAGAAAGAAAATCATTTTCAGTTTACATATTCGGAATTATCGTAAGTCATACATGAAAAAGAAGATGCTAGGAAGTAAGCATCTTCTTTTTCTTTACATTCGATAAGTTTGGGACAAGGTTTCTTTAAAGTCCTTTTTAATTAAAGAAATGATTCGGAAGGTACGGATATAAAAAGAGAACTAGAAGATGAACTGAGATGATACTCCAAGCTATTAATTTGTTCTCTATTTTTTGAACAACTAAAAACATTAGTGAACCTGTTAATGTGGCTAACAAGAAAAAAGGGCTACTTGAAAAATCCATTAAAAACTCGAGACCGATTCCAAGGATTATCCCTATACATGAAAATATAGCAACCTTTTTCCTGGTAAAGACCTCTTTATTTGAATCGCTAATAATTATTAAAATAGCAATCAGTCCTAAAGCATATCCGATGAAAGTTGCATACATGATAAAAAAGTAAAAGTAGTCAGATTGGTAGTGAGGATCAAATAAATAAGTCAAAATCATGTATGCTGACACCGAAGAAATAATAGATGCGGAAGAACCTTTCAAATAATTGATTACCATTTAACTTCTCTCCTTTTGGATTAGTGAAACAAAAGTTTAGAAATGATTTCATCAATACCAGGCATAAGAATGAATAGCGAGCCCGTAATAAAGAAGGTGCCAAGTACGAACAGCATTATGATCATTTTAGTGGCAGTCGAAACATCTTTCTTTAAAGCACCTATTACAAGAAAAGAAAGGCCTATAAAGAGTAATAATAATACCAAAATCCCATTTTATCTCTTCTTTCTGTAATATGTTTCTTTGTATACTCTATAATAACGATATATGTTTACAAAAGTTTCCATACTAAATTACCTGCAGAAGTGGATATTTACGAACGCTTAAAGTAACGGAAAAAAGAAGATGCAAGCGTAAACGAACTCTTATAACATGAAATAGAAGAGGTGGTAAGCCATTGGTGATGACATCCAGTGAAGTTTGCAGGAAATTGAACATTTCTCCTTCAACGTCAAGAAAGTACAGCCTTCGCTTTAGATTTGAAGGGATTTAAGGAAAGATGCGAAAACGAGACTCTTTGTTCATGGAGGTCTTGGAAGAGATGAAGCATAAATTGAATCGGATAGAAGAGCATCAGCAGAAGCTAGCTACCAATGCCCGAAGAAGCCGAGTTAGAGGTGCCAGAATCGTCCTCACAGCAGGAAGAAAGCCTAACTCAGACGGTAAGTACCACGAAAAAAAGATTTCCGAAGTTTATTGGCCAGGATCTGAAACAAATATGACCGAATGAGAAGTAAACTAATATATTAAGATTGTATTTGGACCGGAGGGTAACCATGAAGTTGATTCGGGAAAAATCGGATTTATTACATGATGAAATAGAAGACATGGGCGGAATTATAGACTTGGACTGGTGCGGTAAATTGCTGTATCCATATTACGAACATTTTAATGATGCTCAACCAAGATATATAGTAGGTTCACTTCTTGCTTTTTCGGGTCTTCTCATAGAGTGGGAAGACGAAAGTGGATCTCCATTTTATACAGATATTGAAGAACACAACTGCCATTGCCACCATTTTGATAAATATCTTGAAGAATTTTTAACATACTCTCCAAATATTAAAAAACAATACCCAAATATTTACCTGACTATCGTTGCATTGCTGGGTCAATTAAATGAAAGAGAGAATTGGGAAAATGGATTCCCTAATATTCCAAGCAGTTTATTTGCTGCCGTTAGAAAAAAATTGTCTCTAGAAGGTGCAAAAAAGATAAGTGATGATACTTATGAACATGCAATAAAAGAAGCATTTGAAAACATAGACTTAAACTAATTTGCAAAATTCTTGGTGGGTATATGAAACGAAAGTGAAGGAATTTGAAGGTAACTTATCTTGAATTAAGTTACCCTCAATAGAAGGGAAATTGAAAAGTTGATTTGGGGAAGGGGATTTTTATGAATTATACAGAACTGCTTCAGTGCCAAAGCTATCTTTATTTGAATTCGCTGTTTGAACCCGAGGACAACGCTTTAATCGTTGATATTGACCGTTGTAAAATAAATGCAACCCCAATTGGTGAGACTGATACTGTTTCGTCTTATGACCCCTTCGATGTGGATGAAACTCTCCCCATCATTCGACTTGAATTTGATTTTCACATTGCTTATTCGGTTCTAAACGAAAGCTTTACTGCTTTGGACAAGTACGAGGTTTATGAAGGGCGGTTTTTCTCGCTTTATTCAAAATCCCGATATCTAGATTTTATTGAGATCGGTACCACAGCTGAAGATGAGCATCCTGGGCCATATAAACATTACGGGATAAATACTTTAAATCACACAATTGATGTGATATCGACTGAACCTCCACGGGTTTCAATAATACACAGAGATGGTCAACATAAGTAATTTTTAAGATGTATATAAGGATGGCGAATGTAACTTAAATCATTAATTTACATTCGCTTATAAGTCTAAGTAGGAGGGAAGCAATTGAAAAAGCAATATTTCGTTCAATATTCAGATGCCAGTTTAATCAATGATTTTGTTCTTCCGAAAGGTAAGTTTGAATCAATTGCAATTGGAATTAGGGACATGGATCCCGATTTTCTTTTTGCGCTGATCCAAAATACCAGTAGCTTTCCTGTTTTTTTCGTTCTGGAATCTGTGGTTTTTGAACATATAAAAACGACTATTTCCGAGAAAAATATCTCTCACTATAAATTTTCTACGGACGGTTATATCATTAAAATTGATTCGATTGAAATATTAGAATGGGTTTGCACTAGTACAGTTGAATTAGTTTTAAATGGATTGGAAGTTTTTATTTTCTTTGGAGAAGATATTTCTGAAGGGGATCTAGTCCCAAGAAGAAATTGGGATAGCCCGACTGAATATAAAAACCTTGATTTTGATAAAGTCGAGACATTCATGGATGTATACGAGGTTGGCCTTACGATATTTACGAAGAATGAAAAATACAACTCACCTAAAAAAGTCACATCATACATATCGGCAGATTACTTGCTCGATTTAGTGAATAGTGACACTGAATAGAAAAGATTTTCAGTATTAGCAGCACTTGTTTTATTCTAGTTTGAATGTACCTTAATGCTAAGTAAGTTACATTCAAAACGCTAGAAACTAAAAGCATTAGGAGGGAAGAAGTATGAGCTTAGAACATGAATTTTTCTTAGTACCCAATACAGTTTCCTATCAAGAGTTGATGGGGAGCAATGAGAGAAACCCAGATATTATAGACTCCATAGATCTCCCCGATGATTTGATTCAATACATAGCCGATTCATTGAACTGGATTACATGTAAAAATCCAGCGAAATCAATGACAAGAGAAGTAAAAGGAATAAATTATTATGGTGTAACTCTTTTTGATCAAACGTCAGCAGCAACAATGAAAAGTATTTTTACGGCTTGGTACTCTTTATTTTCGAATTCTCCTGAAAAGTTGGAGTTGACTGGAGGATTTGTGGCTTCTTACAAGAAAAATATATGGGGTGAATACGAACGTTTAATTTTCATTAGGGATGACGTTCTTGAATTACTAGAAAGATTGCTCTCTATGATTGGCCGGTTGAAAGAAGAGAACCTCTTTCTTTACCATCTGGGAATATGAAAAACGAATGTAACTTATGGTGAATTAAGTTGTGTACCGCTACTTAAGTCATCATAAAGATATTGAAAGTGCGTTCAGATAAAAGGCAGCCCTTAACCGCCGTTCGTTAATATTTGCAAGTAAATAGTCCAGATACCGAAAAGGGTGAATAGAAGTGGATTTTGGCAAACATTGTTCGGTCAAATTGCAGGAGTTGGTGGGAGGACATAACCGTTACGAGGAGCTGTACTTCACTTTAGATGAAATTAAAAAGTTGCCTAAAATCCTGCAAAGTTTTGATGATCTTGGTGATTTGATTATTACCCCTTATCACCTTACAGATAACTCGATTATGGAGATCTATTGGTGTGAACTTATTATTGAGACAGTAGCTCAAGTACAAGACAAATTTATCGAGTTACTGAGTGAGGCTGGTGCAAGCAAATTAGAAGAAATAGAAATCAAATACATTGATCAATGGGATTACACTCACTATCAAGTATTACCAGGGGACAAAAAAAGAATTATTGAAAGTTTAGAACGCTATATATCGTACATGGAAAATATAGAAGTTGCTCTGCGGGAAGAATATGATATGCCCGATCATAAGGAACAGTCGATATTTTATAATGTATGGTAGAGAATTCGAAGAAAGGGTGGGACTGCATCCCATGGGTTCATCAGAAAACACACCAGAACTGAGTTCTTCAGAAAAATAACATATCTAAAAGACTTCGCTAAAAGGTCTTAAATTTCGACTTTCAATCGGACTAAAGCTTTCAAACAAGCAATTATCAGGAACTGCTTAAATGAAATGGGAGAGAAGATGTGCTTAAACAGCATCTTCTCTCCTTTTTTGTCAGAGAAAGTATAATTTCAAAAGGGCTTTAATAAGATGAGTAGAACTACAAACAAAGGAATACCGAAAAAGTTACCGAATTACCTATTCAAGTAATTAAACGGCTTGATCTAGAACGAATCAAAACAAATGTGAGAAGGGAACAAATTCATGTATCTAACAGAGGAGGGAGCATTTCAAGTAATGTTATGTTCTTAGAAAAATACTACCTTTTAACAAAATCAGATGATGTCGGAGGTTTATTAGACAGTCTGATGATTGTAGAGAACGGAAAAACGCTTGATATTGCATTATAGTACGATTGGCTAAAGTGCATTGAAGAAGTTAAAAATCAAAAAAATAAATGAGCAAGAAGAAAGGGGAAATATTATAGACCTTATTTCAGGCATAACCAGATAAGAAAGGAGTGATTTTGTGGAAAATGAATGGGTGCAGTTTCTAGATATCATAAATTTAAGCCCCGAAATGAAACGAAAAGCAAAACTTGAAGTTCTATTAGAAACAGACCAGGAAATTCCAGATGAAAGTTTTATCAACCAACTGGGAATTAATCTACGAAAAGTATATCTCATTGAAGAATCGTTTCAGATAGTATGGATTAAAAGAACAAAGGAAAATGTGGACCTTACGTATCTTAAAGGTAAAAAAGTAATGTTCACTGATATTAATATTATAAAAAATTTATGGGGCAGATTTGCAGGAGAATATTTGTTGTTCTTACCAAATCATATTGATATTAAAAGCGTACCAATGGGAGATGCAGAAGAAACAATTGGACTTATACTAAGTCAATTTAAAAATCTACTGATGAAAACTCCTGATGGTCATGAAGTATTGTACTTATATATCGGTGATAATCTGATTTAAAAATAAAGCTTAGATGAATAATTCTTTTATTAGGGAATTGAAAATGCTGTTACATCTAAAATGACATTCGAGTTGGCAGTATAAAAAGTCAGTCTGTTTGGAGAAATCCATCGTACTGTTCTTTATTA